>NZ_JBICYT010000005.1:0-126528 GCF_043201215.1 Streptomyces sp. NPDC048331
AGACACGGCCCCTGACCGGGAGACCGACATCACCAGACGAGTGATCCGATCAAGAGCGGGACACTCTCTCGCGGACACGTCTCATGCCCGACTATCTGGCGTATCCGATCAGGTGGCCTGTTGTCGTGCCGGGCGTCGTCATGCGGAGACAGTCTCACAACTCGTCTCAGAACATCAAGGGGTTGGGTCATGTTTCGAGACGGGTTTTGAACACCCTCGGAGCCCCCTTGGTGGCCATCGTCGGCATGTCCCAGTAACCATGGTTTTTGAGACGCCCTTCGGTGGCTGTCAGGCCGGTCTTCTGGGCTGTGATCTGCCCGGGGTAACGCTTGGTGAATACCTCCTTGTGGACCGCCGGGGCGCCTTCCGTTCATCCTGTATGGGTTTCCCAGAAATCACGCGAAGTCTTGATGGTGTGACCCTGATCTCAGTTTCCCTGGGTTCCGTCCGAGAATCTCTCACAGGACACGTACATCTATTTTGAGGGGTTCTCTATATCTACTAGTTACTAGTAGTGGGCCCCCTTCGGGGCCCAGTGTTTCTCAGTGGATGGTGAATGGCTGGCTCAGGTTGCCCAGGTCCACTTCTGCGCCGAAGTCGATGGTGTTGGAGACTCCCTTGACGAGCGGGTTCAAGCGGACGCTGATTCCTGCCTTGAGTAGGTGGCGTGTCCTCTCGGCGTCGTTGCCTTCGTTCCGACCCCACATGTGGCGGAAGGTCTCCCCGGTGTCCCGGTATTCGTACCTGTCCGGCTTGTCTCCCTCGGTCGTCAGGGAGTCGTGTTCCTCGTAGAGGGCCGCAATCTCTTCCTCGGTGGACTTCTTGGCGAACCCTGAGGAGTTCTTGCCTCCGGGGCGGACGGACCTCTGGAGTCCCGTTACGTACTCCTCGATCTCCTGGAGTCGCTGGGCATTGTTCGAGCCCTTGACGTAGTGACGTTCGTACATGGGAAAGTCTCCGATGACTCCCAGCACCATGGTCTCTACGGTTTCCCTTACCTTCTCAGCCCGGAAGGCGTAGCCCTTGCCGCAGGACTCTCGGTTGGCCGACTTGTTGCAGCGGTAGACGGGCTTTCCCTGCTGCCTCTCCGGATTGAAGAGGTACAGGTTCCCGCCGCAGCCGCCGCAGAGGACGACGCCACGGTATGCTGTCGTGTTCTTTGTGGAGCGGCGGCCGGCACTGGGGCGCCCGTTCATCTCATCCTGGAGCTTCGTCCATTCCTCGTCGGTGAGAATCGGGTCTGCCATCCGAATTTTGCCCTCAGGGGTAAGGATCGGCTGGGATGTTCCGTACTGCTTTCCGGGAACCTTCACTTCCTCACACTTCCAGCCGAGGATGGTTTCGGACCTCAGAATGGTTGTGAGAGTGCGGCTCCGCCAGATCGGCAGTGGATCGCCATTGTTCTTACGGCGATTGGACATCCGCTCGCCTCCGGGAGAGGGAATCCCTCTGGCGTTGAAGTCGTCACAGATGGCCGAGTATGGTTCCCCACCCGCGACCACCCGCTTGTACATCTCCCGAATGGCTTCCTTCTGATTCTCGCGCACTCGGAGTCTCATTGCCCCGTCGGTGTCACGGAAGGATTCGTAACCGTAGGGCGGCTTTCCCTTGGCCCAGACGTCCTTGGATTTGGCATAGCTCTGGAACGACTTGACTCGCATCGAGATGTTCTGAGCTTCGGTCTCGGCGATGGCCGCGAACAAGTCGATGATGACGTGCCGAAAGGGGCCGACCATATCGAGTACAGGTTCCTTGGCTGAAACCAAGAACTTTCCCCCGTGAGCGGTCGCCCATTTGATCATGTCTTGCATGTCGACGACTTTGCGGACGAACCTGTCCATCTTCCAGAAAAGCAGCAGATCGAATTCTGGTGCCCGATTGTTCAGCCATTCCCCGAGCTGTGGTCTCTCGAATGGATGAGACTTGGTGGCGGAGATGTGGGCGTCTTTGGCTACGCCCACAACCTGCCATCCGAGGTGCTGTCGCTCGGCTACGTAGGCCATGCAGTCCTGGAGCTGGCGCTCCAGCGAAGTGGATGCGTCGGTCTCGTTGCTGATCCTGAGGGCGATCAGTACACGCACAGGCTTCATGGCAAGGCACCCTATAACAGCAGTACGCCAGTGACCTGATCTACATGATGGCGTGGACCCCGCTGATCCTCGCCGGGGCGCCCTACCTGTCGTTGGACTCGGTGATCCGGTCGCGCCGGTCCCGGCGTACGGCATAGGTCACCAGCCCGACCAGCGCGGCGAGGGTGAGCCCGCCCATGGTGATGGGGATGACCGCGAACCAGGGCAGGTCCGCCTCGCCGGTGTTGCCGACCAGGTAGAGCGCGCCCGCCACGACCAGGGCCACTCCGGCGATCAGCCGTCCCGGCTGGAACTCATGACGCCGCACGGGCCACCTCCACCTGTCCGAAGTCCGCACCGAGGTGCAGCTCGATCGTCCCGCCGGCCTCGGTGCCGGCAGCCGGCGCGAGGGTCTCCGTACGGTGCTGCTCGCCGATCTCCTCGATCCGGTCCGCGCGGTCCCCGGGCATCTGCACGTCGCCCGCACGCCGGATGGTCACATCGGCCCGCGCGGTGACCTCACGCGGCAGGACCACCTTGAGCCGGCCCGCGTCGATGGACGCCTCGACCGCGACGGTGGTGCCCTTCGGCACGTCCAGACGGCTCAGGTCCAAGGTGGCGAGCCCGGTGCCCGCCTCGTACGAGGGCTTCACGTCGGCGACCGCGGCCGGACGCCACTCCACCCGCTGCCAGTCCGTGCCGATCTCCCGCGGCAGCACGGCCGCGCCCGCGAGCAGACCCGAGGTGAACACGGCCAGCACGATCGTGCCGAACCCGGTACGTCCCAGCAGGGAGCTGACCGCGAGGCCCAGACCGAAGACGATCAGCGCGGCGGCGAGCCCGGTCTCCAGCGCCTCACCGAGCGGGTTGCCCTCCCAGGTGGCCGCGGTCCCCGCGATCCCGGCCAGCAGCGCGAGCACGAACACCCGGCCGCCGATGCCGCCGCGCGGGCGGGCCGGAGCGACCGGCGCCTTCGCCGCCGCCTCCGGGGTGCGGCGGCCGACCACCGCCGGGTCGGCGGTGTCGTCGGGCCCCCACAGATAGCCCGTCCCACCGACCGGGCCGGTCGTACCGTCCTTGACCAGCGGGTCCCGCCACCAGGACGGGCCGCCGGGGGTGGGCGGCGCCTGCGTCTCCGGCGGGGCCGGCGAGTGCGCGGCGCGGGGGGCGCCGCCGGCCGGGTCGGGCGCCTGCGCCTCGGGCCAGGTGTGCCGCTTGCGCTGCGACCAGTACGAGGCCCCGCCCAGCGCCAGGACGACCAGGACCGAGAAGGCCGCCAGCCCGCCGTTGTCCAGCATCGACAGGAACAGGGCGCAGCCCACCAGCGCGGCGAACACGGCCGCCAGCGTGGCCCCCTCCACGCGCCCGGTCAGCAGCTTCTTCGCCTCGCTGTCCTCCTCGCCCTCCTGCGGGAGCAGCAGCCACGCGAAGCCGTAGAAGATCAGACCGACGCCACCGGTGACCGCGAGGACACCGAGGACGACACGGAAGACCACCGGGTCCAGGTCGAAGTACCGGCCGAGGCCGCCGCACACGCCCGCGAGAACCTTGTCGCGCCTGCTCCGCTGCAGGGGTGGCCTGGCGTCGGCGGCCCGTGGGGCGCCGGGCCCCGCCGGCGGGGCGTCGTGTACTTCGGTCATGGGTCCATGGTGACGGCCCGCGGAGGCGAGCGGCATCCGGCCCTACCCTGGTGCAACCCTGATATCCCCCCGGTGGATGTGGGGGGATGCCCTGATGCCCGGCCACCGGCGCGCGTGTGACCCTTGGTGACATGCCCGTAGCCGCCGCTCCCCGTACCCCGCACGCACCGGACGCCGACGAGGCGCCGCAGCGCAAGCTCTACCGCAGCGCCGACGGCCGGATGCTGGGTGGTGTCGCGCGTGGTCTCGCCGGGCACCTCGGGCTTCCGGTGGGCTGGGTCCGCCTGGCGTTCCTCCTGCTGTTCATGTGGGGCGACGGGTTGGGCGTGCTGCTGTACGCCGCGTTCTGGGTCTTCGTACCGCTCGGCGTCGGCGGCCGGACCGGGCACCGCTCCTTCTTCGAGACCCTCCCCGACGGCAGCCGCCGGGTGCGCAAGCCCGACCGCGGGCAGATCACCGCGCTGATCGCCCTGTTCATCGGCGCGGGCATCTTCATCTCCAAAGTCCAGCTCGGCGGCGCGTCCGGCCGGTACGTGTGGCCGACGCTGCTGGTCGGGGCCGGGGTGGTACTCGTATGGCGGCAGGCCGACAACGCCCGCCGCGCCCACTGGTCGACGGCCGCCGGACGGCACGGACGGCTCTTCCAGGTGGCGCGGGCACTGGCAGGCGTCGCCCTGGTCGGGGTGGGCCTGACCGTCTTCATCGTCGTACGGGGCTCCGCCGCACAGCTCGGCAACGTCCTCACCGCCACCCTCGCCGTCCTCGTCGGCGTGGCTCTGCTCGCCGGACCCTGGCTGATCCGGATGACCCAGGACCTGTCCGAGGAACGCCTGATGCGCATCCGCGCCCAGGAGCGCGCCGAGGTCGCCGCCCACGTGCACGACTCGGTGCTGCACACCCTCACCCTGATCCAGCGCAACGCGGAGGACGTCTCCGAGGTACGCCGCCTCGCGCGGGCGCAGGAACGCGAACTGCGGAACTGGCTCTACAAGCCCGAAGGCACCGGCAAGGACGAGGCGGAGGAACCGACCACGCTCGCGGAGGCCGTGAAGAAGACGGCCGCCGAGGTGGAGGACCACCACGGCGTCCCGATCGAGGTCGTGGTCGTCGGGGACTGCCCGCTCGACGAGCGGCTGGCCGCACAGATACAGGCCGCGCGCGAGGCGATGGTCAACGCCGCCAAGTACGGTGGCGAGGGCGGGCCCGTACAGGTGTACGCGGAGGTCGAGGGGCAGACGGTGTTCGTGTCCGTACGGGACCGTGGACCGGGCTTCGACATCGACGCGGTACCCGGGGACCGCATGGGCGTACGAGAATCGATCATCGGCCGGATGCAGCGCAACGGCGGGACCGCACGGCTGCGGTCCGCGCCCGACGGCGGCACGGAAGTCGAGCTGGAGATGGAGAGGGCGGCGAACACAGCATGACCGAGGCGGGAGAGAACGCAGGCGTGGGGGAGACCAGGCGTGTCCGGGTGGTGCTCGTCGACGACCACCGGATGTTCCGTACGGGAGTGCAGGCCGAGATCGGCGAGACCGACCGGACGGGCGTGGAGGTCGTCGGCGAGGCGGCCGACGTCGACCAGGCCGTCACGGTCATCACCGCCACGCGGCCCGAGGTGGTCCTGCTCGACGTGCACCTGCCCGGCGGGGGCGGCGTCGAGGTACTGCGGCGCTGCGCCCCGTTGATGGCGGCGGCCGAGAACCCGGTGCGGTTCCTCGCGCTGTCGGTGTCGGACGCGGCCGAGGACGTCATCGGGGTCATCCGGGGCGGTGCGCGCGGCTACGTCACCAAGACCATCACCGGCACGGACCTGGTGGACTCGGTCTTCCGGGTGCAGGACGGGGACGCGGTGTTCTCGCCGCGGCTGGCGGGCTTCGTGCTCGACGCGTTCGCCTCGACGGACGCGCCGCCGGTCGACGAGGACCTGGACCGGCTCACGCAGCGCGAGCGGGAGGTGCTGCGGCTGATCGCCCGCGGATACGCGTACAAGGAGATCGCCAAGCAGCTCTTCATCTCGGTGAAGACCGTGGAGTCGCACGTCTCGGCCGTCCTGCGCAAGCTCCAGCTCTCCAACCGGCACGAGCTGACCCGCTGGGCGACGGCCCGCCGCCTGGTGTGAGTCGGCCGGCCGGCGCCGACCGACGGCCGACCTGCGCCTGACCTGCGTCTGACCTGCGGTGTGACCCACGCCGCAGGTCGACCTGGCAACCGGGAGCGCGTACGCCGCCCTCTAGGCTGGCGTGATGAGCTTGACCGGTACACCCTTCTTCGCGACGGTGATCGCCCTGACGGCGATAGCCGTCGTCCTTCCGCTGGCCGTCTGGAGCAAGGTGCGCGGCCCGGCCGTCGTGCGCACCCTGCTGCGCGCGCTGATGGTGGTGTTCGCCCAGGTCACAGCCGTCGCCGTGGTGTTCGTCGCGGTCAACCGGGCCGAGCACTTCTATGCCTCCTGGAGCGACCTGTTCGGCACCGGGAAGTACGTCACGGCCGCCCCCGACCTCGGTCCGGACGGGCTCGGCGGCAAGAAGGTCGACGAGGCGCCGAAGGTCCGCCAGCAGTTCCAGCCGGTGGAGGGCGTCGGCGGGCGGGTCCAGAAGACCGAGCTCGACGGCAAGATCTCCGGCGTCAAGGGCGATGTCATGGTCTGGCTGCCGCCGCAGTACGACGACCCGGCCTACAAGGACAAGAAGTTCCCGGTGGTCGAGCTGATACCGGGCATACCCGGGACCGGTAAGTCCTGGTTCCAGGGGCTCAAGGTGCACGAGGTGCTGGAGCCGCTGATGAAGAGCGGCAAGGTCCAGCCGTTCATCCTGGTCTCGCCGCGCGCCATGCTGCTCGGCAACGGCGACACGGGCTGCGCCAACCTTCCCGGCAAGGTCAACGCGGACAGTTGGTTCAGCGTCGACGTCCGCAAGATGGTCGTCGACAACTTCCGGGCCTCGGACGAGGCCCGCACCTGGGGTGTGGCCGGCTACTCGGCCGGCGCGTACTGCGCCGCCAAGCTCGCCATCGCCCACCCCGACCGCTACAGCGCGGCCGTCTCCCTGTCCGGCTACAACGACCCGGGGCAGGAGCCCTCGTCGCTGGTCGCCAAGGACCCCGAACTGCGCCGCACGCACAACCTGAAGAACCTGCTCCAGGCCGCGCCCACCCCGCCGCCGGTGGCGCTGTGGATGTCGGGGGCCGAGCACGACGGCTACCTGTCCGGCACGGACCTCAAGGCGATCGCCAAGAACCCGACCGTGGTGCACGCGGAGAAGGTCGTCGGCGGCCACAACCTCGAATCGTGGTCCAAGCAGCTGCCGCAGACCTTCGGCTGGCTGAGCGGACTGGTCAAGGCCCCGTGACCGTCGGGTTCCCGCGTCCGCCGAGCGGCCGGCGCCGCGCGCGGGGCTGAGGGGTCACGCGGGGCGGGAGGCGCCGGCCCAGGGCATCGAGTCGATCGGCGCCAACCGGACCGTCGATCCGGGGCGCGGGGCGTGGATCATCTGGCCGTTGCCGATGTAGAGGCCGACGTGGGTCACCCCGGAGTAGAAGAACACCAGGTCGCCGGGGGCCAGCTGGTCGCGGGCCACGCGCCGGCCGGCGTTGATCTGGGTGTAGGTGGTGCGGGGCAGGGAGACCCCGGCCGAGCGCCAGGCCGCCTGTGTCAGGCCGGAGCAGTCGAAGGACCCCGGGCCCGTCGCGCCCCAGACGTACGGCTTGCCGATCGCGCCGTACGCGAAGGCCACGGCGCGGGCCGCGCGCGAACCGTCGGCCGGGGGCGGGGGCGTGCTGCCCTGGGGCGCGGCGGATCCGGCGACAGCGCCGGCCGATCCGCCGGGTGACCCGGCCTCGTACGCGGCCCGCTCCTCGGCGGTGAGCCGGGCCAGCAGGTTCTTGGCGGCGGTGAGCTTCTCCTCGATCACGGCCTTGTGCCCGGCGAGTTCCGTCTGCCGGGAGCGGAGGTCCGCCAGCCGCCCGGAGGCCTGCTCGCGGAGCTTGCCGACCTCGTCGAGCCGGCGGCGCACGGTGGTGATCCCCGCGGCGTTGCGGTCCCCGGCGCGGGCGATGAACGCGGCCTGGGAGAGGTACTCCTGCGGGTCGGAGGCCAGCGCGAGCTGGACGGCGGTACCGAGGGACCCGCTGCGGTACTGGGAGGCGGCGAGCGTGCCGAGCGCGCTGCGGGCGGTGTTGAGCTGGTCGGTCTTGCGGGCGGCCTCCTCGCGCAGTCCGGTCAGCGCGCGTTCGGCCTCGTCCGCCTGTTCCTTCGCCCCGTTGTACTGCTCGGTCGCCGCCTCGGCCTCCTCGTAGAGCCGGTCCACCTCCGACTTGACCTGGGCGGGGGTGGGCCGGGGGTCGGCCTGGGAGGTGCCTTCGAAGGCGGTGGCGGTGGCAGCGCCCGCGAGGGCGAGGGCGGCGGTCGTCCGTACCGGGCCGCCGGAGAGCGTGCGCTGCCTGGGCTTTCGATGACTGGCCACGCGGGCCTCACGTCCTTCCTCTGTCGGTGCTTGGAGGAGGACGCTAGACCCGGAGGTAACGGGCGGATGACGAGATGATCGTAAGTGGCGCGATCCGACCGGAGCTGGCCGCCGAGGACCGGAGCAGATCGTTCCGGTGTGGGTCAGTGCCAGAGAAGGGCGATGAAGATGTTGATCACGGTCAGCCCGCCGACCGCCCCGAACACCGCCTTGTCCACGTGCTCCTCGTCGCGCTTGACGTAGACGAGGCAGAGGATCACGAAGAGGATCGCGAGCTTCACGCCGACCTTGACGTTGTTGACGGGGGTCCCGTCCATCTGGTTGAAGCCGACCAGGAGGACGCCGGTGACGAGCATGGTGAGCGCGCCGTGCAGCATGGCGGGCGTGAAGCGGGCGGTGCCCGCGCTCATCGCCTTCATCTGGGTCAGGAAACCACCGAGGAGTGCGGCGATCCCGATGATGTGCAGGCCGACGAAGACACTGATGAGTACGTCCATGGCGCCGAGCGTACGAGGCGGCCCGGGCGGCCGAGGAGGCGGGGCGGCCCGGCCGTGACGACCTCCGGACGTTCTCGCACCGGCTGAACCATACGAGATCTTCGAACGGTCGAGCGGTGTCCGTACGAGATCTGCGTACAGTGGGGCCATGCCTGCCGCAGCCGTCGAGCCGACCCACCCCGCCACCGACCGCATCGAGCTGGTCGCGGTGCTGGCGGCGCTGGGGCACCCCGTCCGGCTGGAGATCGTCCGCAAGCTGGCCTCCGGTGAGGAGGCGTGCTGCGGCGAGGTCGTCCCCGACCTGCCCCGCTCCAGCGTCACGCACCACCTCAAGACGCTGCGCGAGAGCGGGATCGTCCGCCAACGCCCCCAGGGCCGCAAGCTCTCCCTCGTGCTGCGCCGCGAGGACCTGGAGCTCCGTTTTCCCGGTCTGCTCGAACTCGTGCTGGCCTGTCGGTCCCGCCCCCTAGACTCGGAATGCGATGAGCAGCCTCTTTGACGACAGTTTCCTGGCGGACCTCACCCCCTCCGACGAGGTCCCGCCGCCGCCCGAGGACCACGCCGCCCCCGAGGCGGGCGCGGACGATCTCTTCGGGGGGCGGTTCGACGTACCCATGAGCGGGGACGCGTACTACCGGGACGGCGCCCCCAGGCCCGTCATCGACCCGGCGACGCTCCTGGACGGGCTCAACGAGGAGCAGCGCGCGGCCGTGGTGCACGCCGGCTCCCCGCTGCTCATCGTGGCCGGCGCCGGTTCCGGCAAGACCCGGGTGCTGACCCACCGCATCGGACACCTGCTGTCCGCGCGGGGCGTCCACCCCGGCCAGATCCTGGCGATCACCTTCACCAACAAGGCCGCCGGTGAGATGAAGGAGCGCGTCGAGGGCCTGGTCGGCCCGCGCGCGAACGCCATGTGGGTCTCCACCTTCCACAGCGCGTGCGTACGCATCCTGCGCCGCGAGTCCAAGCGGCTCGGCTTCACGTCCTCGTTCTCGATCTACGACGCGGCCGACTCGAAGCGCCTGATGGCGCTCGTCTGCCGCGACCTGGACCTGGACCCGAAGAAGTTCCCGCCGAAGGCCTTCAACGCCAAGGTCTCGAACCTGAAGAACGAGCTGATCGACGAGGAAGCCTTCGCCGACCAGGCCGTGGACGGCTTCGAGAAGACCCTGGCCCAGGCGTACGCGATGTACCAGGGGCGGCTGCGCGAGGCCAACGCCCTCGACTTCGACGACATCATCATGACCACGGTCCACCTGCTCCAGGCGTTCCCGGACGTCGCCGAGCACTACCGGCGCCGCTTCCGGCACGTCCTCGTCGACGAGTACCAGGACACCAACCACGCGCAGTACACGCTGGTGCGCGAGCTGGTCGGCACCGGCTACCCCGACCTGCCCCCGGCCGAGCTGTGCGTGGTGGGTGACGCCGACCAGTCGATCTACGCGTTCCGCGGCGCGACCATCCGCAACATCCTCCAGTTCGAGGAGGACTACAAGGACGCGACGACGATCCTTCTGGAGCAGAACTACCGCTCCACGCAGACGATCCTCTCCGCGGCCAACGCGGTCATCGAGCGCAACGAGAACCGCCGTGCCAAGAACCTGTGGACCCAGGCCGGCACCGGCGCCGTCATCACCGGCTACGTCGCGGACACCGAGCACGACGAGGCCCAGTTCGTCGCCGACGAGATCGACCGGCTGACGGACGCGGGCGACGCCAAGGCGGGCGACGTGGCGATCTTCTACCGGACCAACGCGCAGTCCCGCGTGTTCGAGGAGATCTTCATCCGGGTCGGGCTGCCCTACAAGGTCGTCGGCGGCGTCCGCTTCTACGAGCGCAAGGAGGTCCGCGACGTCCTCGCGTACCTGCGTGTCCTGGCGAACCCCGAGGACAACGTCCCGCTCCGGCGCATCCTGAACGTGCCCAAGCGCGGCATCGGCGAACGCGCCGAGGCGATGATCGACGCCCTCGCGATGCGCGAGAAGATCACCTTCCCGCAGGCCCTGCGCCGCGTGGACGAGGCCTTCGGCATGGCGGCGCGCTCCACCAACGCGGTGAAGCGGTTCAACGTGCTGATGGAGGAGCTGCGGACGATCGTCGACTCGGGCGCGGGTCCGGCGGTGGTGCTGGAAGCGGTGCTGGAGCGGACGGGTTACCTCGCCGAACTCCAGGCGTCGACCGACCCGCAGGACGAGACGCGCATCGAGAACCTTCAGGAGCTCGCGGCCGTGGCGCTGGAGTTCGAGCAGGCACGGGAGGCCGCGGCCGCCGAAGCCGCCGAGACCGGGGCCCCGGTCCCCGGGTCCGGCACCCTGGCCGAGTTCCTGGAGCAGGTCGCGCTCGTCGCCGACTCCGACCAGATCCCGGACGAGGACACCGAGGGCACGGGCGTCATCACGCTGATGACCCTGCACACCGCCAAGGGCCTCGAATTCCCGGTGGTCTTCCTGACCGGCATGGAGGACGGGGTCTTCCCGCACATGCGGGCGCTGGGCCAGACGAAGGAGCTGGAGGAGGAGCGCCGCCTCGCGTACGTGGGCATCACCCGGGCGCGCGAGCGGCTGTACCTGACGCGCTCCAGCATGCGCAGCGCGTGGGGCACGCCCTCGTACAACCCGCCGTCGCGGTTCCTGGAGGAGATCCCGGCCGAGTACCTCCAGTGGAAGCGGACGGGCGCGACGCAGAAGCCGGCGGGCCCGATGCGGAGCTCGGGGTACGGATCGTCGTCCGGCTCGGGCAAGGCGACGTTCGGCACCTCGCCGGAGGCGTTCCTGTCCTCGTCGCGTACGAAGTCGGGGCCGTCCGGATTCGCGACGCGTCGGGCCGCCGACAAGCCGGTCATCGCCCTGGTGGTCGGGGACCGGGTCACGCACGACCAGTTCGGGCTCGGCACCGTCATGGAGGTCAAGGGCGCGGGCGCGGACGCGCAGGCCACCATCGACTTCGGGGACGACAAGCCCAAGCGGCTGCTGCTGCGGTACGCGCCGGTGCAGAAGCTGTAGGACGACGAACGCCGCGCGGCCTTCGGGCCGCGCGGCGCTCGGAACAGCAAGTGGGGTTGTGGGGTCCGGGAGTTACGTCGGGTCCAGGCCGTGGCTGCGCAGCCACGGCAGGGGGTCGATCGCGGAGCCGCCGCCTGGCCGGACCTCGAAGTGGAGGTGCGGGCCCGTGGAGTTGCCCGAGTTGCCCGAGTAGGCGATGACCTCGCCCGCCTTGACCTTGCCACCGCGGATCTTGGTGGAGCTGAGGTGGCAGTACCAGGTCTCGGTGCCGTCGGGCGCGGTCACTATCGCCATGTTGCCGTAGGCGCTGTTGTACTGGGTGCGCACGGTGCCGTCGGTGGCCGCCATCACCGGCGTCCCGTAGGAGACCGGGAAGTCGATGCCGGTGTGCACCGACATCCACATGCCGCCGGCCTGACCGAAGTTGGCGCTGAGGCCGTGCTGGTTCACCGGGATGGCGAACTTGGGGCGGGCGGCCTCCTTGGCCGCGGCCTCCTCGGCCTTCTTCTTCTTTTCCTCTTCCTGGCGCTCGCGCAGGTCGATGCGCTCCTGCGTACGGCTCGCGCGGTCCGCGAAGTCGCCCGCGTCGGCGCTGAGCGCGACCAGTTGGGTGTCGAGCTTGGTGTTCGCCGCGACCGGTTTCACCGAGGCCGGGTCGGGCGCGGCCATGGTGGTGGGCTCCTCGGCGGGCCGGTCCGTACCGGTGAGGCCGCCGACGGAGGCGGCCGCGACGCCCGCGACGCCCATCACACAGGCGGAGGGCACGGCCACGGTCAGCAGGGCGGAACGCTTCGCCGGGTTGCGGCGACGGCTGTTGCCACCGCTGCCGCCGGCGCTGTTGCTCGTCTTGGCGGTGGCGCCGGTCCTGCCGTTGCCGTTGCCCTTGCCTGCCGTCCGGCGCGCGGAGCGCGGGGTCGAGGTCACGGGCATGGTCTGGGTGGGGAGGTCGTGGACCTCGGGCAGATCGTGAGCCTCGGGCAGTTCGAACGCCTCGGGGGCCTCGTGCGCCTCGTGGACCTGCGACGTTTCCTCGGGGAGGACCTCGAAGACGGCGGTCTCGCTGTACGTGGCGGCCCCGGTCTCGAAACCGGTCTCGAACCCGCCCTGGTGACCGGAGTCGATGACGACGGCCTGGGTGGCCTCGTAGGCGTAGCCGATGGTGGTCGCCTGGTACGTGTACTCCTGCTGCGCGGGTTCGGGCGCGGGCTGGTACTCGTACCCGTAGGCGGCCTCGGGCTGGGCCGGGGTCTCGGCGACGGTGTTCCAGGCGGTGGCGTCGTAGGCGCCGGTCTCCGTGCCGGTGGTGCCGTAGCCCGGCATCGCCCAGTGCCCGGTGTGCTCGCCGGAGGTGTCGTAGCCGAAGGAGGGCTGCTGGTACTGCGTGTAGCCGGAGTAGTCCGTGCTCGGCGTGGTCCAGGCGCTCGCGTCCCAGCTCCCGGTGGTGTCCTCGGGGGCGGCCTGGGACGGGATCGTGGACAGGTAACTGTCCTGCGAGGCCCACGCGGTGGCGTCGTACGTGCCCGAGTCATAGGAGCCGTAGGCGGCGTAATTGACCCCCTGGCCCTGCGTTTCGTAGGCAGGGTAGGTCGGATCACCAGCGAAAGCGGTGGTGGAAAGGCCGTCGTACCCGGGATCCGGATACTGGCCCGACGTTGGGCGGTCGTTCACCAACTTCTCTTTCGCCTCGGCAGTGGGGGCCTGGGTGGCCGGGAACGCAAGGTTCACCGGAGGAGAGCAGTGGCGTGACTGTACCCGGCGGTTACTCGCCACGACAATCTTCGTCGGGCCCCCAGATCTCCGGAACCGGGCATTCGGCCGTCTTTCGGTCGCCGAAATGCGGACCCTTGGCCTTGAGTTCGAAATTAGTTCGACTGCCGGTCGTTCGTCGGCTAGGCGACGGAGGCGGTGTCGGAGCCCGTGACGGCGGTCGGACCGAGCCCGTCGAGGGTGTGCCGGACCGCCGCGATCACGGCGGGATGGGCGGCCAGCGCAAGATGTCCGATGCCGGTGACCTGCACGTTCTCCACACATAGATCGGGGTGTTCGATCCGCGCGGCCCCGGCCGGGGTCGTGATGGCGTCGAACTCGCTCCAGAACGCGACGCATCGGGTGGCGCAGCCGGGCGCGGGTGTGGCGAGCTCGGCCAGCACCTCGGAATCCGGACGTATCTGGCGAATCAGCGGGTGTGCGTCCATGAAGGGGGCGACGCGGGTGCCGGCGTGCGGGGTGCCGAGGGTGACGAGGGTCCGGACGCGGCGGTCGCCGCCCAGTCGCTGCACGTAGTACCGGCCGACCAGCCCGCCCAGGCTGTGCCCGACCAGATCCACCCGCTCCTGCCCGCTGCGCTCGCACAGTTCCTCGACACGCCGGGCGAGATGGCGGGCGGTGACGCGCAGGTCGAGGGTGAAGGGTGAGTAGTTGTACGCCTCCACGTGCCGGCCTCCCGCGCCGAGGGCGCGGCGCAGCAGGACGAAGACGGACCGGTTGTCGGTGAACCCGTGGAGCAGGAGGACCGGCGGCCGTGTCGCGGGCGGGCGGATGGTGACCTTTTCCTGGCACACTCCGGTGGGATACAGCAGAAGGTGCCCGCCGAACACCATCACCTCCAGCGCGCCGGCCCGCAGCGCGGCGCCGGACAAGGGCATGGACATGGGTAGGAACAGCCCCATCGACGGCCTCCCCTGAGCCTCAGCGGGACCGCGGCGGTCGCACCACCGTGCCGTGCGGCTGGCGGCACGGTGGCGCAATGCCGTCCCACGTGTGATTTCCCCCTCGTGATTGACCGCGAAACGGCGGCGTGCGCGATGCTGTACTTAACGTTCGTTCACTCGGGAGGCAGTGCGATGGGTGTGACCGGTCCGATCCGTGTGGTGGTGGCCAAGCCGGGTCTCGACGGCCACGACCGCGGGGCCAAGGTGATCGCGCGGGCGCTGCGGGACGCGGGTATGGAGGTCATCTACACCGGCCTCCACCAGACCCCCGAGCAGATCGTGGACACCGCCATCCAGGAGGACGCCGACGCGATCGGCCTCTCGATCCTCTCGGGCGCCCACAACACGCTCTTCGCGCGCGTGCTGGAACTCCTCAAGGAGCGCGACGCGGAGGACATCAAGGTCTTCGGCGGCGGCATCATCCCGGAGGACGACATCGCCCCTCTGAAGGAGAAGGGCGTGGCCGAGATCTTCACGCCGGGCGCGACGACGACCGCCATCGTGGAGTGGGTCAACGCCCACGTCCGCCAGTAGCCTCCGGCGGTTCGGATCGGCTCCGCTCTGCTCGGCTCCGTTCGGCACGGACCGGGCAGCGCCGAGCGGCTCGGCTCGGCCCGGATCGGTCACGGCGTAGCCCCCCGCGGGGCTACGCCGGGGTCAGTTCGGCCAGCATCGTCGCGCGGAGGCGAAGGGTCGAGACGAGTCGCTGGAATGCCTCGGCCCAGTACGCGGCCGCGCCGGGGGCCGCGTCCGGCAGGTCCTCCGCGGCCGTGGTCAGGGCTTCCAGTCGGTCCGCTTCCGCGGGATCGAGGCAGCGCTCCGCCAGACCCATCACCCCGCTGAAGCTCCACGGGTAGCTGCCCGCGTCCCGGGCCGTGTCCAGCGCGTCCACGACCGCCCGGCCCAGCGCCCCCGCCCACGGCACCACGCACACCCCGAGCAGTTGGAACGCCTCCGACAGCCCGTGGGCCCGTATGAACTCCGCGACCCACTCCGCCCGCTCCGCGTGCGGAAGGGTCTCCAGCAGCTTGGCCCGTTCGGCGAGCGAGGCCGTGCCCGGGCCCGCCGCGGGCGGCGCGGACGCCGGGCCGAGCAGGGCCCGCGACCACGGTGCGTCCCGCTGACGCACGGCGGCCCGGCACCACGCCGCGTGCAACTCCTCCGTCCAGCCGTCGCCCGCGGCCACCGGCAGTGCCACTATCCCCGCCGGGTCGAGTCCGCCGAACCGCTCCCGCCAGCACGACAGCGGAGCCGCCTCCACCAACTGGCCGAGCCACCAAGCCCGCTCGCCCCGGCCTGCGGGCGGCCGCTTGACCACGCCGTCGCGGAGCATCCCGGCGTCGCACTCGGCCGGCGGAGTCACCCCCTCGGGTCCTACGCAGGCCAGCGCGCGCTCCGCCATCCGCCCCGCCAGAGCCGAGGTCGGCAGCGCCGACAGCAACTCGGCCGCCGTGGCACGGACATTGCGGCTGCGGTCGCCCAACGCCGCCTCCAGGAAGGGCTCGTCCTCCGCCGACAGCCCCGCCCTCAGCGAATCGAGGAACATCAGCCGGTCCTCGGCCCGTTCGGTGGCCCAGGTCGTCGTCAACAGCCGCGGCGCGGCGGCCGCCTCGTGGGCCCGGACGGCCCCGAGCAGGGCCACCCGTTCCGCGAACAGCCCCTCCTGCCACAGTCGTTCCACCGCGGCCCGGTCCGTCACCGCCGGGAGTTCCCCGGCGCCTCCCGCGCCCCCGCGCAGGGCGAACCGCCAGTCCGGATTCATCCGCGCCAGCCACAGCCCCCGCGTCCCGGCCAGGGCCAGGGCCTGCGGCCGCAGGTCCGTACGGGCCCGGGCGGCGTCCAGCAGTGCCGGTACGAGCGCGGCCGGCGACCGGTAGCCGTGCCGCGCGGCTGCGGCCAGCCACTGCGGCAACAGCTCCGTCAGGTCCGGGGCGGTCCCGCGTCGCCCGCCGCCGTTGACCGGGCCGCTACGCCCGGCCAGCAACAGCGCCAGCCTGCGGCCGGCCGCCTCCGGTGGCGCCGGCCGGGGGTCGTGGGGCGCGGGATCCGGTCGCGGCCCGGCTTCGGCCGGTCGCAGCCCGGCCCGGCGACGTACGGCATGCACGGCCGCCGCGTCCAACAGCGCCTCCGGCGATCCCGCCGGGCCCCCGCCCCGGCGCCGCTCGGTGCCCAGCAGCGCGGTGGCGACCAGCTCCTCCCACTCCCCGTACCCCTCGTCACCCTTGTCCATCGGGCCCCTCCCTCGTCGCTCGTCGTCGGTCGCTCGTCGTGTCATGGGCTCCGGTCCCGCCCCCTCCGCGGGACCGGAGCTGTCGATGTCCCCGTCTGCCTGCTCGCCTTCAGCTGGCGTGGTTGTCGTTCATGCAAGCCCCCCGGCTCGTCGTCGTTTCGCGTGCGGCGCCCCCCGGCGCCGTACGTCGTCTCCTTGCCGCCGCCCCCGTGTGACGGCACAGGACCCCCCAGGCCCCCTGCGATGTGTTTCCTTTTTCCGCTCCTGATCAGGACAGGGCGACGGGCTCGGTCGAGTCCGGCTGCCATGCCGTCAGAGGGGTGAAGCCACGGTGCCCGCACTCGCCGAACACCGTCACCGGGCCTCCGCCCGACAACGCGGCCAGCTGCCACAGCCCCCCGCGGGAGCGGCCGCCACCCCCGGTGAGGGGCACCGGCAGGGCGGAGGTGCCCTCGGCGTCCGCCAGCTGCCAGCCGAGCTCTCCCGGTATCGGAACCACCGGACCGAGCACCACCGGCCAGGACTCCAACCAGGGGTCCTGCCGCAGCGCCGCCCCGTACGCCTCCAGCGCAGCCCCCGTACTCACCCCGACCGGAACCTCCGCGCACGGCACGGCCGCCGCGAACCTCTCACCGAGGTCCGCCCGCAGCCCCGCCGACCCGGGCCGGAAGCGCATCTCCGCCTCCAGCACCAGACCCACCGGCAGCGCCGTCCCCGGTGGCCGCCCGGGCGGTCCGAAGTCCAGCACCAGCGCGGGCCGCCCGCCCGCCGACCCGCGCAGCCATATCCGGCGGGTGGTGAGCCGGCCGTCCGGCGACACCGTGTCGTACTGGGCGAGCACCAGCCACCGGTCCCGTACGACCTCCCCCTCCCCGGAGGTCGGCAGTCCCACGCGGCTGCGCACCGTCGCCGCCAGCTCTTCCGGCAGCCCGGCCACCCCCAGCCACGCCCGGTCGAGCAGGTGCAGCAGCGCCGCCTCCTCCAGCATCCGGGCGGGCCAGCCGGGGCCGCAACTGGGTATCGTCCCCAACTCCCGCACCCTTCCGGCCAGTCCGGGCGCCTGGGCGTCGACCATGCGGGCCGCCGTCTCCTCCCAGCCCGCGTATCCGACCTGCTCCTGGCCGGCGAGGCCGCCCCGCAGCAGATCGGCCAGCCGTTGCTCCAGCTCGGTGACGCCCGCCCCCACGCGCGCCGCCCGCCGCTCCGCCCGCTTCCGGGCCCCCTCCTCGTCGACCGGCGCGGCCTTGGTGCCGGACGGCCGCGCGGCCTTGGCGGCCCGGTCCGCCAGCCACTGCGAGGCCCACTCCGGAGCCTCGGCCGGCTCGCCCGCCCCCTCCGCCGACCAGAGCAGCAACAGACCCAGTGCGTGCTTGCAGGGGAACTTCCGGCTCGGACAGGAGCACTTGTACGCGGGGCCCGTCAGGTCGACGACCGTGCGGTACGGCTTGCTGCCGCTGCCCTTGCACAACCCCCACACAGAACCAGAAGCGGAACCTCCGATCTGCAACCACGGCCCCGCCCCACCGAGTCTGCCCCCCGCCTTGCGTGAGGCATCGTCAGGAGCCAGATCCAGTACCTGTTCCGCTGTCCAGCGGTCCCCCTGATCAGTCATGGGAACCACCGTAGAGACCCCCACTGACAATCACTCTGACCAGCAACAACGCAATCAGCGCGGTCCGTTGTCAGTGGCGTGGTGCACCGTGGGGTCAGCAGTCGGGAGCGGCTGCCGAGCTTTGGAGGGGGACCATGACCATGCACGGGAACGAGCAGCGAGCAGAGGCTCTGCGACCGCACGCCGAAGACGCCTTCGCACACGAACTGAAAGCCCTGGCGGCCGCCGACGACCGGCCCCGCCCGACCCGCTGGAAGCTCTCCCCGTGGGCCGTCGCCACCTACCTGCTCGGCGGCACCCTCGACGACGGCACGATGATCACACCCAAGTACGTGGGGCCGCGCCGCATCGTCGAGGTCGCCGTCACCACCCTGGCCACCGACCGCGCCCTCCTCCTGCTGGGCGTCCCCGGCACCGCCAAGACCTGGGTGTCCGAACACCTCGCGGCAGCCGTCAGCGGAGACTCCACCCTCCTCGTCCAGGGCACCGCCGGCACCCCCGAGGAAGCCATCCGCTACGGCTGGAACTACGCCCGGTTGCTCGCCCACGGCCCCAGCCGCGAGGCGCTCGTCCCCAGCCCCGTCATGCGGGCCATGGCCGAGGGCATGACCGCCCGCGTCGAGGAGCTCACCCGCATCCCCGCCGACGTCCAGGACACCCTGATCACCGTCCTGTCCGAGAAGACTCTCCCGATACCGGAACTGGGCGAAGAGGTGCAGGCCGTGCGCGGCTTCAACCTCATCGCCACCGCCAACGACCGTGACCGCGGGGTGAACGAGCTCTCCAGCGCGCTGCGTCGCCGCTTCAACACCGTGGTGCTGCCCCTGCCCGCCACCGCCGACGCCGAGGTCGACATCGTCGCCCGCCGCGTCGACCAGATGGGCCGCGCCCTCGACCTGCCGGCCGCGCCCGAGGGCCTGGAGGAGATCCGCCGCGTCGTCACCGTCTTCCGCGAGCTGCGCGACGGGGTCACCGACGACGGCCGCACCAAGGTGAAGTCGCCCAGCGGCACGCTGTCCACCGCCGAGGCCATCTCCGTCGTCACCGGCGGGCTGGCCCTGGCCGCCCACTTCGGGGACGGCGTGCTGCGCCCCTCCGACGTGGCCGCCGGGATCCTCGGCGCCGTGGTCCGCGACCCGGCCGCCGACAAGGTGGTCTGGCAGGAATACCTGGAGGCCGTGGTCCGCGAGCGCGACGGCTGGAAGGACTTCTACCGGGCCTGCCGGGAGGTGACCGTATGAGCCCGAGCCCGTCGCGGGGGCCACTGCTGCTCGGCGTACGGCACCACGGGCCCGGCTCGGCCCGCGCCGTCCGCGCGGCACTGGAGGCGGCCCGACCCGAGGCGGTGCTCATCGAGGGCCCGCCCGAGGGGGACGCGCTGCTGCCGCTCGCCGCCGAGAAGGACATGCGGCCGCCCGTCGCGCTCCTCGCGCACGCCGCGGACGATCCCGGCCGGGCCGCGTTCTGGCCGCTGGCCGGGTTCTCACCCGAGTGGGTGGCCATCCGCTGGGCCCAGGAGCACGACGTCCCGGTCCGGTTCATCGACCTCCCCGCGGCGCACTCGCTCGCCACCGGAGCGGACGGGCCCGAAGGGACCGGGACCGACACCGTCCGGCTGGACCCGCTCGCCGTGCTGGCCGAGACCGCCGGGTACGACGATCCCGAGCGCTGGTGGGAGGACGTGGTCGAGCACCGAGGCGCCCGGGGCGCGGGGCAGGACGTGCTCGGTGCCTTCGAGGCGCTCGGGGACGCCATGGGAGCCCTGCGCGAGGCCTACGGCGGCGGGGGCCACCGGCGCGACCTGGTGCGCGAGGCGTACATGCGGCAGCGGATGCGGGCCGCCCGCCGGGAGTTCGGCGACGCCTACGCCGTGGTCTGCGGGGCCTGGCACGTCCCCGCACTGCGCGCCAGAACCACCGTGGCCGCCGACAAGGCCCTGCTGAGCGGCCTGCCGAAGGTCAAGGTGGAGACCACCTGGGTGCCCTGGACCCATCGCAGGCTCGCGCGGGCCGGCGGGTACGGCGCGGGGATCACCTCTCCCGGCTGGTACGCCCATCTCTTCACCGCCCGGGACCGGCCCGTCGAGCGGTGGCTGACCAAGGTCGCCGGACTGCTGCGCGAGGAGGACCGGCAGGTCTCCTCGGCGCACGTCATCGAGGCGGTCCGGCTGGCCGAGACCCTCGCCGCGATGCGGGGCCGGCCGCTGCCGGGCCTGACGGAGACCCTGGAAGCGGTCCGGGCGGTGATGTGCGACGGCTCCGACATACCGATCGCACTGATCGAGGACCGGCTCGTCGTCGGCGACGTGCTCGGTGAGGTCCCGGACGGAGCCCCCGTCGTACCCCTCCAGCGCGACCTGACACGACAGCAGCGCACGCTCCGGCTCAAGGTCGAGGCGCAGGAGCGCGAGCTGGAACTGGACCTGCGCAAGGACACCGACACGGCGAAGTCCCTGCTGCTGCACCGGCTGCGGCTGCTCGGCATCGGCTGGGGCACCCCCGCCGTGTCCCGGGCCGGCACCGGCACCTTCCGGGAGACCTGGCGGTTGCGGTGGGAGCCGGAGCTGTCGGTGCGGGTCGCCGAGGCCGGGATATGGGGGACCACCGTCCTCGGCGCGGCCACCGCCAAGGCCGAGGCGGACGCCGCCGGGGCCGCGGAGCTGGGCGAGGTGACGGCCCTGGCCGAGCAGTGCCTGCTGGCGGGGCTCGCACAGGCGCTGCCCGCCGTCCTGCGGGCCCTCGCGGACCGGGCCGCGCTGGACACCGACGTGGCACGGCTCGCCAAGGCCCTGCCCGCCCTGGCCCGTTCGCTGCGGTACGGGGACGTCCGCGGCACCGACGCGACGGCGCTCGGCAGCGTGGCGGCCGGGCTCGCCGAGCGGATATGCGTGGCGCTGCCCTCGGCCTGCACGGCCGGACTGGACGCCGACGCGGCGGCCGAGATGCGCGGCCACGTGGACGGGGTGCACGGGGCGATCGGGCTGCTGGCGGACGCCGACGAAGGACTGCGGGAGCGCTGGACCGCGGTGCTCGCGGTGCTGGCCGACCGGGACACCGTGCCCGGTGTGATCCGCGGCCGGGCGGCCCGGCTGCTCCTCGACGACGGGCGGCTGCCGGCCGAGGAGACGGCCCGGCTGATGGGGCTCGCCCTGTCCCCGGCGTCCTCCCCGGCCGACGCGGCGGGATGGATCGAGGGATTCGCGGGCGGCGGCTCGGGCGGGGGCACGCTGCTGGTCCACGACGACCGGCTGCTGGGCCTGATCGACACCTGGCTGGTGGGGGTGCCGGAGCGCGCGTTCACCGACGTACTTCCGCTGCTGCGGCGGACGTTCGGGGCGTACGAGCCGGGCGTGAAGCGGACCTTGGGCGAGCTGGTGCGACGCGGTCCCGGCGGTGCGGTCGCCGCGGGTGCGGGATCCGCGGCCCCGGCGGGCTTCGCTCCGGAGCTGGACCCGGAGCGGGCGGACGCGGTGGTGGGGCTGGTGCGGATGCTGCTCGCGGCGGCGTGAGGGGGCGTGCGGTGCCGTCGCGGGGGCGCTGCCCCCGAGCCCCCGCGCCTCACACGCCGGCGGGGCTGAAAGAGAGGTACGACGAGTGCAGGGGGACAGGAACGTGAACGGTACGGACGTGAGTGCGGGAGAGCGGCACACCGGCGACCTCGTCGGAGGCGAGCGGTTGCGGCGGTGGCGGATGGTGCTCGGCGGGGGTGATGCCGATGGCACGGGTTGCGCGCTGACCGGGCGGGACGCGGCGATGGACGCCGCTCTCGGCGCGCTGTACGGCGGGGGCGGCGAGGCGGGGTCCCGCAGGACGTCGGGGGCGCGGTCGGCCGGGCTGGGCGGGTCCGCGCCGAATGTGGCGCGCTGGCTCGGGGACATCCGTACGTACTTCCCGAGCTCCGTGGTCCAGGTCATGCAGCGCGACGCCATCGAGCGACTGGGCCTGGCCGCCCTGCTGCTGGAACCGGAGATGCTGGAGGCCGTCGAACCGGACGTGCACCTGGTCGGCACCCTGCTCTCCCTGAACAAGGCGATGCCGGAGACGACGAAGGAGACGGCGCGGGCCGTGGTCCGCAAGGTGGTCGAGCAGCTGGAGAAGAAGCTCGCGGCGCGGACCCGGGCGACGCTGACCGGCGCCCTCGACCGCTCCGCCCGGATCAGCCGGCCCCGCCACCACGACATCGACTGGAACCGCACGATCCAGGCCAATCTCAAGAACTACCTGCCCGAGTACCGCACCGTCGTCCCCGAACGGCTGATCGGATACGGCCGGGCGGCCCGGTCGGTGAAGAAGGAGGTGATCTTGTGCATCGACCAGTCGGGTTCGATGGCGGCCTCCGTCGTCTACGCCTCCGTCTTCGGAGCGGTCCTCGCCTCCATGCGTTCGATCGCCACCCGTCTGGTCGTCTTCGACACCGCGATCGTCGACCTGACCGACCAGCTCGACGACCCGGTCGACGTGCTTTTCGGCACCCAATTGGGCGGTGGCACCGACATCAACCGCGCGCTCGCCTACTGCCAATCGAAGATCACCCGACCCGCCGACACCGTCGTCGTCCTCATCAGTGATCTCTACGAGGGCGGCATCCGCAACGAGATGCTGAAGCGGGTCGCCGCGATGAAGGGGGCGGGCGTCGAGTTCGTGACCTTGCTGGCCCTGTCCGACGAGGGTGCCCCGGCCTACGACCGCGAGCACGCCGCAGCCCTTGCGGCACTTGGGGCGCCGGCCTTCGCGTGCACTCCCGACCTGTTCCCGGAGGTGATGGCCGCGGCATTGGAGAAGCGCCCTCTGCCGATCCCCTGACGGTTTCCCGGCCGGCGCGTCCCGTCTGCTGCTGTGAATCGGTGAATCACACGAACTTCCAGTTCAACCGTGAGGCGTTCTGTGACAGGTATCACCGCTCAGGTGTGATCTGCGATTTAGGGACCCACGGCCCTCGGGGATAACCTGCGGGACGGACATGCCGCGTCCACGGTCACCGTGTGCGCCTTCCTTGTGACAGCGCCGTCACGTTGCCCTCCGCGGCACGCCCACGCAGATAGCAGACAACCGCGAATCACTGCGAATCTTTGAAGACAAGGGACGGACGCGCGTGGACCTGTTCGAGTACCAGGCGAGGGACCTCTTCGCCAAGCACGGTGTACCGGTGCTGGCCGGTGAAGTCATCGACACGCCTGAGGCGGCTCGCGAGGCCACCGAGCGGCTGGGCGGCAAGTCGGTCGTCAAGGCGCAGGTGAAGGTCGGCGGCCGCGGCAAGGCCGGTGGCGTGAAGCTGGCCGCCACCCCGGACGAGGCCGTCGCCCGGGCGACGGACATCCTCGGCATGGACATCAAGGGCCACACGGTCCACAAGGTGATGATCGCCGAGACGGCTCCGGAGATCCTGGAGGAGTACTACGTCTCGTACCTCCTCGACCGGACCAACCGCACCTTCCTCGCCATGGCGTCCGTCGCGGGCGGCATGGACATCGAGCAGGTCGCCGAGGAGACCCCGGAGAAGCTCGCCAAGGTCCCGGTGAACGCCAACGAGGGCGTGACCATCGAGAAGGCCCGCGAGATCGTCGCGCTGGCGCAGTTCCCGGCCGAGGTCGCCGAGAAGGTCGCCGAGGTCCTCGTGACCCTGTGGGCGACCTTCATCGCCGAGGACGCGCTCCTCGTCGAGGTCAACCCGCTCGCGAAGGTCGCCAACGGCGACGTCATCGCGCTCGACGGCAAGGTCTCGCTCGACGAGAACGCCGAGTTCCGCCAGCCGGGTCACGAGGAGTTCGTGGACCACGCGGCCGCGAACCCGCTCGAGGCCGCCGCCAAGGCGAAGAACCTCAACTACGTCAAGCTCGACGGTGAGGTCGGCATCATCGGCAACGGCGCGGGTCTCGTCATGAGCACCCTCGACGTCGTCGCCTACGCCGGCGAGAACCACGGTGGCGTCAAGCCCGCCAACTTCCTGGACATCGGCGGTGGCGCCTCCGCCGCCGTCATGGCCAACGGTCTCGAGATCATCCTCGGCGACCCGGACGTCAAGTCCGTCTTCGTCAACGTCTTCGGCGGCATCACCGCGTGCGACGAGGTCGCCAACGGCATCGTCCAGGCGCTGCAGCTGCTCGCGGACAAGGGCGAGGCGGTCACCAAGCCGCTGGTCGTCCGTCTCGACGGCAACAACGCCGAGCTGGGTCGCAAGATCCTCTCGGACGCCAACCACCCGCTGGTGCAGCGCGTGGACACCATGGACGGCGCGGCCGACAAGGCCGCCGAGCTCGCGGCTGCGAAGTAAGGGCAGAGGTCACAGACTCACATGGCTATCTTCCTCAACAAGGACAGCAAGGTCATCGTCCAGGGCATGACCGGTGCCACGGGCATGAAGCACACCAAGCTGATGCTGGCTGACGGCACCAACATCGTCGGCGGCGTGAACCCGCGCAAGGCCGGCACCACCGTCGACTTCGACGGCACCGAGGTCCCGGTCTTCGGCTCCGTCGCCGAGGCGATGGAGAAGACGGGCGCCAACGTCTCCGTCCTCTTCGTCCCGCCGGCCTTCGCCAAGGCCGCCGTGGTCGAGGCGATCGACGCCGAGATCCCGCTGGCCGTCGTCATCACCGAGGGCATCGCGGTGCACGACTCCGCCGCGTTCTGGGCGTACGCGACCGCCAAGGGCAACAAGACCCGGATCATCGGCCCGAACTGCCCGGGTCTGATCACCCCCGGCCAGTCCAACGCCGGCATCATCCCGGGCGACATCACCAAGCCCGGCAAGATCGGTCTCGTGTCCAAGTCGGGCACGCTGACCTACCAGATGATGTACGAGCTCCGTGACATCGGCTTCACCTCCGCCGTCGGCATCGGTGGCGACCCGGTCATCGGCACCACGCACATCGACGCCCTGGAGGCCTTCGAGGCCGACCCGGACACCGAGCTGATCGTCATGATCGGCGAGATCGGCGGCGACGCCGAGGAGCGTGCGGCGGACTTCATCGCGAAGAACGTCACCAAGCCGGTTGTCGGCTACGTCGCGGGCTTCACCGCCCCCGAGGGCAAGACCATGGGCCACGCCGGCGCCATCGTCTCCGGCTCCTCCGGCACCGCGCAGGCCAAGAAGGAGGCCCTCGAGGCCGCCGGCGTCAAGGTCGGCAAGACGCCGACCGAGACCGCCAAGCTGGCGCGCGAGATCCTCGCCGGCAAGTAAGCGGTCGCCGTACGGACCTCCGTACGGGCGCACGTGAACTCGGGCGTGGGCCCCCCCCCCCCGGGGGGGCGCCCCCCCCGGGGGGGGGGGGGGGCCCCACGCCCGTTTCTCATTCGAGCCGTGGGGCGATCCGTGCCGGTCCGGCCTCCGGGTCGGCGCGCAGCTTGTCGTGGAGCTGCTTGCCGTGCTCGGTGAGTTGTTGGGGGCCGGCGAGCGGGGGGACCCCGGAGACGCTCTCGCCGGGCGCCAACGGGGGCTCGTAGTGGGTGGGCGCGGTCATGAGCGTGTAGGACGTCGAGACGGCGATCATCGCCGTCAGGCTGAGGGTCGCGCGGGTCCACAGCCGGGTGCGCCGCTCGCCGCCGCCGCGGACGGCGGACGCCGGGCGTGGTGCGAGATCGCCGGCCGGTCGTAGCGCGGTGATCAGGTCGCGCAGCAGCGCGGACTGCTTTTCGAGCGGTACGTCGGCCAGTTGGGGGATCCGGTCGGCGAGGTCGGCGTGCGCGTGCACGAGCCGGGCGCCCGCGGTGGGCGTGGTCGCCTCCGTCTCGGCGGCGGTGTCGGGGAGGTCGAGGCCGACGCCGTCGTAGAGCAGGACCGTACGGCGGTGCGCGGGGGACAGCGAGAGCAGGGCGTCGAGCAGGATCCGGTCGGCGGGCTCGGCGGGCGGCTTGTCGAGATGGCGGTGGGCGCGCCGGAAGCGGTGCCAGGGGGAGAGCGCGTACTCGTACACGATCGCGCGCACCCAGCCCGCCGGGTCCGGGTCGGCGGCCACCTCGGGCCACCGGTCCCAGGCCTGGACGAAGGCCTTCTCCACGGCCTCCAGGGCGAGCGCACGGCGGCCGGTGAGCAGGTAGGCCTGCCGGGCGAGGTCGAGGGCGGTGCGGGCGTAGAGGGTGTCGAAGGCCCCGGCGGCCGAGCCCGGCGTCGGGATCAGGGCGGGGGGCTCGGCGGCGGGCGGGTCGAGGAGCTGCTCGGGCTCGGCCGGCGCGTCCGAGGCCTGCACGTCGGAGGTCGGCGCGTTCGAGGCCCGCAGGTCAGAGGTCGGCATGTCGGCGGCCGCGTCCGAGGTCGGCGTGTCCGAGTTCGGCGTGTCCGAGGTTCGCCCGTGCGAGCTCGGCGCGGCCGCGGTCGGCCCTTCCGGGGTCGGTGCGGCCGGAGCAGGGGAGTCCGCGGCGGGTTCCTCCGCCTCCCCGGTCGGCTTCGCCCTCACCGGCTCCCCGGCAGAACCACGGTCCTGCCGTTCGCCGGCCAGGCGCGCCAGGAACTGCCTGTACACCTCGCGCTTGCGCCCGCGCGGAGCGGTGCGGCCCGATTCCCAGGAGCGGACGGTCGCCGCGGTGACGCCCACGGCCGCGGCGACCTCATCGTGCGTCAGTTCCGCCGCCTCGCGCAGTCTGCGGCGCTCCTTGGGGGCGGGCAGGCTCAGCTCCGAGTCCTCGGGGGAGGTCGTCTCGACGCTTCGTGTCATGCCACACTCCCCGCAAACCGGCAGCTCTGGGCAATAAAGTACATAAACGTATATTGAGCGACACCACGGGCATTCGCCTGTTACCCGTCCATAGCGCGTGTCGTTGGCACCATGGCGGGGTGACCCAAGTGACCGAACGCGGGACCCCGTTGTCAGCGGCACCGCGAGCCGGCGTGCGGCGCCGTTCACCGGCCGCCGCCGCATGCGTCGTGGGCGGCGCCGTGGCGGCCGGACTCGGGCTCGGCTTCCTCGCCGTGCTCGTGATCGTGCTGTGGATCAGTTCCCCCTACCCCGACAGCGGCCCCGGCGGGGCCCTGCACCTGGCCGCCGGGCTGTGGCTGCTCGCCCACGGGACGGAGCTGGTGCGCTACGACACCCTGTCGGGCATCCCCGCACCCGTCGGGATGACGCCGCTGCTCCTGGTGGCGCTGCCCGTGCTGCTCATGCGGCGGGCCGCCCGACTGGGGAGCGCCGCCGAGGAGGACGACGAGGAGGTGCTGCCCGCCGCGGCCGTGTTCTCGGCCGTGCTCTGCGGATACCTCGCCGTCGGGGCCCTCGCCACGGTGTACGCCGCCGGTGGCCCCATGCCGGCCGACCCCATCAGTGCGGCCTGGCACGTCCCGCTGGTGGCCGTACTCGCCGCCGCCGGCGGGGTGTGGGGAGCCCGGGGTCGTCCGCTCGGGCCGCTGCCGTCCTGGCTACCAGGGGGCGTGAGGAGGGCTATTGTGCGCCCCCGATACGCCCTCGCGCTCCGGGCGGGCGCGGGCGGGTCCCTGGTGCTCCTGGGCGGCGGCGCGCTCGTCGTCGGCGCCTCGCTCGCGTGGCACGGCGCCGAGGTCCAGGCCTCCTTCCTGTCGCTGACCGGGGTGTGGTCGGGCCGCTTCGCCGTCCTGCTGCTCGCGCTCACCCTGATCCCCAACGCCATGGTCTGGGGAGCGGCCTACGCCCTCGGGCCGGGCTTCGCGCTGGGCGCCGATGTGACGGCCACCCCGCTGGGCTTCCCGGGCGCGCCCGCACTGCCCCGTTTCCCGCTGCTGTCGGCGCTCCCGGCCGAAGGGTCCGGAACCCCGCTGACCTGGGCGGTCGTCGGAGTGCCGGTGGTCGCCGGGCTCGCGGTGGGCTGGTTCGCGGTACGCCGGGCGCGTGAGGTCTCGTACGGGGAGACGGCGCTCACGGCGGCCCTCGGCGCGGTGGTGTGCGGCCTGACGATGACCGGGCTCGCGGCGGCCTCGGCGGGGCCGTTGGGCTCGCGGCGGCTGTCGGAATTCGGGCCGGTGTGGTGGACCACCGGGGTGGCGGCCTTCGCCTGGACGGCGGTACTGGCCGTGCCCGTCGCGGTGGCGGTGCACGCGTGGCGGACCCGCCCGGCCATCGGGCCCGGCGGCCTGGACGCCGACGAGGCGGAGGCCGTGGACGACGGGTGGCACGACAGCGGGGTGCGGGAGATCCGATGGGAGGCGCTGCGGAAGGCTGCGGGGGCGCTGGTTCCGGACCTGCCGGCGGTGCCGCCGGCGGGTGCCGGGGATCCGGTGCCGGTGCCGGTGCCTCCGGCGGTTGCCGCGCCGGTGGGGCCGGGGCGGCGGGCCGTGACGGTGGTGTCCGGGCTGGACCTGGATCCGGGTCTGCTGGCACCGAAGCCGGTTCCGCCGGCTGAGCCGGTGTCAGCGCCGTTGGCTCCGCCGGTCGTCGGGGCGCGGGTGCTGGCCCGGCGGAAGCCGCCGCCCGAGTAGGCCGTTCGGGTGGTGGATCGGGCGCGGCGCCGTTGCCGGGGGTCCGCCCCGGACCCCGCGCCTCACACGCCGGCGGGGCCGGAAGGGGCGGCGTGGCCCAGGTGGGCGGGGCGGGTGCCTACTGGCGGACCTTCAGGACGTCGCCCACCAGGTTGTCCGGCAGGAGGGTGTTGCACTGGAGCTCCGCCGACTTGGTGAGGGCGTCGTCGCGGCAGACGTAGAAGTCCTTGTAGGCGAGCTGAAGGGCGTACGAGCTGAACGCCAGCAGGATCGCCAGCGAGGCCGTGACCAGGCCGCTCACCGCCGCGGTGCGCTGCGGGCGGGCCGCGGGGCCCAGGGCGTCCAGGCCGGCCGGTGCCGCGGGGGCGCCGTCGGCGGTCGCCGGTGCGGGCTTGCCGCGCAGGGCGGTGATTCCCCAGTACAGGGCGAGTGCGCCGAGCAGCAGTCCGACCGACGGGATCCCGAAGATCCCGAAGAAGAAGCCCCACATGCCGGCCAGCAGCGCGTAGCGGGCGCGGCGCTGGATCGGGTCCGTCGGGTCCCAGCGCGCCGGCCCCCGCCCGCCGTCGGAGTCCTTCCGGCCGTCGCCGTCGCCGTCGCCACCGGTGCGCGGCTGCCACGGCTGGTCGGGCCGGCCTTCCGGCGGAGCCGCGAAGGGGTTGTCGTCGGTGGGGGAGTCGGGCTGACGGCGGTCCGGCATCGGGTGTGTTTCTTCCCCTGTGTCATGGACGTCGTGGGACGTCGTGGCGAGGTGAGGCCAGTTTCTGGCTTGTACGCCAGACGCTACCGCCCGGCCGTCCCCCCGTCCCTCGGGGGCTGTCCGGTGTACCGGTATCGTTGCAGGCGGTCGGTGGCTTCGTATGGTTCCCCATATATCGGTACCACGAAGTTTCGTATGACCACACAAGACGAACACCGCAATCCCGCGAGAAAGGGCCTCCCATGGCCGCCTCCCGCCTGGTCGTGCTGGTCTCCGGTTCCGGCACCAACCTCCAGGCCCTGCTCGACGCCATCGACGCCCACCCCGGCGGATCCGAGGGCTTCGGCGCCGAAGTCGTCGCCGTGGGGGCCGACCGCGAGAACATCGTCGGCCTGGAGCGGGCGGAGAAGGCGGGGATTCCCACCTTCGTCTGCCCGGTCAAGGGCTACGGCAGCCGCGCGGAGTGGGATGTCGCCCTCACCGAGGCGACCGACGCCTACGCGCCGGACCTCGTCGTGTCCGCCGGATTCATGAAGATCGTGGGCAAGGTGTTCATCGACCGCTTCGGCGGCCGGTTCATCAACACCCACCCCGCCCTCCTCCCGGCCTTCCCCGGCGCGCACGGGGTGCGGGACGCCCTCGCCTACGGAGCGAAGGTCACCGGCTGCACGGTCCACTTCGTGGACAGCGGCGTGGACACCGGTCCGATCATCGCCCAGGGTGTGGTCGAGGTCCGGGACGAAGAGGACGAAGCCGCTCTCCATGAGCGCATCAAGGAAGTCGAGCGCCAGCTGCTCGTCGATGTCGTGGGGCGTCTGGCCCGACACGGCTACCGCATTGAGGGACGAAAGGTAACAATCCAGTGACCGCCGTAGAGAGCAACGACCCGACCACGACCCAGCGGCCGATCAGGCGTGCGCTCGTCAGCGTCTACGACAAGACGGGACTGGAAGAGCTGGCCCGCGGGCTGCACGAGGCGGGCGTCGCGCTCGTCTCCACCGGCTCCACCGCCTCGAAGATCGCCGCCGCCGGGGTGCCCGTCACCAAGGTGGAGGAGCTGACCGGCTTCCCCGAGTGCCTGGACGGCCGGGTCAAGACCCTGCACCCGCGCGTGCACGCCGGCATCCTCGCCGACCTGCGCCTGGAGGACCACCGCAACCAGCTCGCCGAGCTGGGTGTCGAGCCCTTCGACCTGGTGATCGTCAACCTCTACCCCTTCCTGGCGACCGTGCAGTCGGGCGCCACCCCCGACGAGTGCGTGGAGCAGATCGACATCGGCGGTCCGTCGATGGTCCGCGCCGCCGCCAAGAACCACCCCTCCGTCGCGGTCGTCACCAGCCCGGCCCGCTACGCCGACGTCATCGCGGCGGCCCAGGGCGGCGGCTTCGACCTGACCGCCCGCAAGCGGCTCGCGGCCGAGGCCTTCCAGCACACCGCCGCCTACGACGTGGCCGTGGCCTCCTGGTTCACGAACGCGTACGCCCCGGAGCCCGAGGCGGTCCTGCCCGAGTTCCTGGCCGGCGCCTGGGAGCGCAAGTCGACCCTGCGTTACGGCGAGAACCCGCACCAGGCCGCCGCCCTCTACACGGACGGACAGCCGGGCGGACTCGCCAACGCCGAGCAGCTGCACGGCAAGGAGATGTCCTTCAACAACTACGTGGACACCGAGGCCGCGCGCCGCGCCGCCTACGACCACGAAGAGCCCTGCGTCGCGATCATCAAGCACGCCAACCCGTGCGGCATCGCGGTCGACACGGACGTCGCCGCGGCCCACCGCAAGGCGCACGCCTGCGACCCGCTGTCGGCCTTCGGCGGCGTCATCGCCGTCAACCGCCCGGTCACGGTCGAGCTCGCCGAGCAGGTCGCGGAGATCTTCACCGAGGTCATCGCCGCCCCCGCCTACGAGGACGGCGCGGTCGAGATCCTGGCCAAGAAGAAGAACATCCGCGTCCTGAAGGTGGACGGGCACCCGCACCAGCCGGGCGACCTCAAGCCCATCTCCGGCGGCGTGCTGCTCCAGCAGTCGGACGTCTTCCAGGCCGAGGGCGACGACCCGGCCCACTGGACCCTGGCCACCGGCGACGCCCTGTCCCCGGCCGAGCTCGCCGAGCTGGTCTTCGCGTGGAAGGCCTGCCGGGCCGTCAAGTCCAACGCGATCCTGCTCGCCAAGGACGGCGCCTCGGTCGGCGTCGGCATGGGCCAGGTCAACCGGGTCGACTCGGCGAAGCTCGCCGTCGAGCGGGCGGGCGCCGAGCGCGCGCAGGGCTCGTACGCCGCGTCCGACGCCTTCTTCCCGTTCCCGGACGGGCTGGAGATCCTGACCGCCGCGGGCATCAAGGCCGTGGTCCAGCCGGGCGGTTCGGTCCGTGACGAACTGGTCGTCGAGGCCGCGCAGAAGGCCGGTGTGACCATGTACTTCACCGGTACCCGGCACTTCTTCCACTGAGTCCGGCTCCCCCGTACACGGCGAAGGCCGCCACCCGCACCGCGGGTGGCGGCCTTCGCCGTGTACGGAAGGACGGCTCAGTACTGGGGACGGCGGAAGTAGTCCCCGGCCTTGGCCAGGCCGATGATGATCGTCAGGCCGAGGGCGAGGGAGACCACGGACGGCAGCACGGAGATGACGGTCAGGCCGCCGGCGCCCGTGGTGTGCTCGCTCGCGCCGAGCGCGACCAGGTTCACCAGCACGCCGAGGACGGCGAAGAGGGTCTGGAGCGAGCCGTAGATGATGCCGGAGACGCGCACCCCGCCACGGCCCTTGCCCATCTTGGCCGCGGTCAGGATGGGCCACAGGGCGAAGCCGATGAACAGGACGCCCACGACGACGCCCGCGGTGCCGGCGACGGCACCCGCGTCCTCGGTGGAGGAGCTGGAGGAGTCCGAGAGCGCCGCGGCGAACAGGGCGCCGCCGATGATGAAGAACAGGCCGCCCAGTACCTGCAGGGCGCCCACGATGAAGAGGATGACGCGCGCGGCCTTCGCCCCGCCCGGCATCTCCATCTGGGCCCCGGGGTATCCGCCCGGACCGCCCGGGTATCCGCCCGGGTAGCTCTGCGGTGCCTGCTGCGGGTAGGCGTAGCCACCCTGCTGCGGGACGCTCTGCGGTGCCTGCTGGGGGTAGCCGTAGCCGGGCTGGCCCTGAGGGGCCTGGGGCTGCTGTCCGTACGGGTTGTGCGGGTCGCCGAAGCTCATGGTGGGGTGTTCCTCCGTGTGGTGCAGGGACGCACGGCACGAGCACGGAGGAATCCTGCACGGTGCGGTCCGCCCCCCGGCACTGCCCGCGGCACTCAGTCGAGTCATCGTGGTCCGCCCGGCCGTTACTTGTCCAGCGGGTTGGGCTACAGGCCGTGACTTGTTGTGCAAGTGCAATGAACCCTGAGCCCCCATGGGTGCCGTGACTGGAACCGGGGCCGCCTCATCCGGGAGGATGGGGTCATGACCGCCCAGATTCTCGATGGCAAGGCCACCGCCGCAGCGATCAAGTCCGAACTGACCGCCCGAGTGGCGGCCCTGAAGGCCCGGGGCATCACCCCCGGCCTCGGCACCCTCCTGGTGGGTGACGATCCGGGCAGCCGCTGGTACGTGAACGGCAAGCACAAGGACTGCGCCGAGGTCGGCATCGCCTCCATCCAGCGCGAACTGCCCGGGACGGCCTCCCAGGAGGACATCGAGGCGGTCGTCCGCGAGCTCAACGCCGACCCGGCGTGCACCGGCTACATCGTGCAACTCCCGCTCCCCAAGGGCATCGACACCAACCGGGTCCTTGAGCTGATGGATCCGCTCAAGGACGCCGACGGCCTGCACCCCATGTCCCTCGGTCGGCTGGTGCTGAACGAGCCGGGACCGCTGCCCTGCACCCCGTACGGGATCGTCGAACTGCTGCGTCACCACGACGTCGGCATCAACGGCGCGCACGTCGTCGTCCTGGGCCGCGGGATCACCGTCGGGCGCTCCATCGGCCTGCTGCTGACCCGCAAGTCCGAGAACGCCACCGTGACGCTCTGCCACACCGGTACACGCGACCTCTCCGCGCAGCTGCGCCAGGCGGACATCATCGTCGCGGCGGCCGGTGTCCCGCACCTGGTCAAGCCGGAGGACGTGAAGCCCGGCGCGGCCGTGCTCGACGTGGGCGTCAGCCGGGACGGGGAAGGGAAGATCGTCGGGGATGTGCACCCCGGCGTGGCCGAGGTGGCCGCGTGGATCTCGCCGAACCCGGGCGGGGTCGGCCCGATGACCCGCGCCCAGCTGCTCGTCAATGTCGTCGAGGCGGCGGAACGGACCACCAGTGCGGGCTGAATCGGACGCGGAGAACGCGGCGGGCGCCGGTGCGGCCAAGGCGAACGGCACCCCCGTCGCCCCGATCGTGCCCGCCACGCCCGTCGCACCCGGCGCGCCGGCCGCTCCCGGCACGGCCGCCGGGGCCGAGCAGGCGGCCAGGTCCCGCCGCTTCCCCTCCATCACCCGGGACACCGCCCGACCCGAGGGCAGCGGTCGCGCCGTCCCCGGGGCCGTGTCCACGCCGGCCCGGCAGTGGCCGATGCTCAGCGTGCTCGCCGCGACCGCGGTCGGGCTGCTGGCCACGGCCTTCGGGCACCCGCGGGTCGGCTGCCTGGCCATCGGCGTGGCGCTGATCGCGGCCTCGGTGATGCGGCGCGTGCTGCCCTCGGTGGGCATGCTCGCGGTCCGTTCCCGCTTCACGGACATGATCACGTACGGGCTGCTCGGCGTGGCGATCACGCTGCTCGCGCTGGTGATGGCGGCGCCCAAGCCGTGGCTGCCGATCCCGTTCATGGAGAGCGCGGTCCGCGTCACCGTGCGGTGACGTGCGGTGACGTGACCGGATCCGCCGCGTCGAGCGCCGGATCTTCCCGGGGCGAACAGTGGCCCGGGGCCCGGTCGAACCTTCGAATATCGGGGTGCGTGTGCCGCGCACCACAGGGACCCGGGGATTAGCCCGGTCCCGGGTCGGATAGCCTGACCGCGGATGTCTCTTCACGTCAAGATTTACTGGGGAGCGGCGTCCTCCAGCACATGGGGCAGGGACGCCCCACCGCCAGCTGTCTAACGGAGAAGGCCATGACCCGCACTCCCGTGAATGTCACCGTCACCGGCGCCGCCGGCCAGATCGGCTACGCGCTGCTCTTCCGCATCGCATCCGGTCACCTGCTCGGCGCGGACGTGCCGGTCAAGCTCCGTCTTCTGGAGATCCCCCAGGGCATGAAGGCCGCTGAGGGCACCGCCATGGAGCTCGACGACTGCGCCTTCCCGCTGCTCGCCGGCATCGACATCTTCGACGACCCGAACCAGGGCTTCGACGGTGCGAACGTCGCGCTGCTCGTGGGCGCCCGCCCGCGTACCAAGGGCATGGAGCGCGGCGACCTGCTCGCCGCCAACGGCGGCATCTTCAAGCCGCAGGGCCAGGCCATCAACGCGCACGCCGCGGACGACATCAAGGTCCTCGTCGTGGGCAACCCGGCCAACACCAACGCGCTCATCGCGCAGGCCGCCGCCCCGGACGTACCGGCCGAGCGCTTCACCGCGATGACCCGCCTGGACCACAACCGCGCGATCTCGCAGCTCGCCGCCAAGACCGGCAGCGCCGTCTCCGACATCAAGCGCCTGACCATCTGGGGCAACCACTCGGCGACCCAGTACCCGGACATCTTCCACGCGGAGATCGCCGGCAAGAACGCCGCCGAGGTCGTGGGCGACGAGGCGTGGTTGGCCGACACCTTCATCCCGACCGTCGCCAAGCGCGGCGCCGCGATCATCGAGGCCCGTGGCGCGTCCTCGGCCGCCTCGGCCGCCAACGCCGCCATCGACCACGTGCACACGTGGGTCAACGGCACCGCCGAGGGCGACTGGACCTCGATGGGTATCCCGTCGGACGGCTCCTACGGCGTCCCGGCCGGTCTGATCTCCTCCTTCCCCGTCACCTGCAAGGACGGCAAGTACGAGATCGTCCAGGGCCTGGACGTCAACGAGTTCTCCCGCACCCGCATCGACGCCTCCGTCCAGGAGCTGGCGGAGGAGCGCGACGCGGTGCGCGAGCTCGGCCTGATCTGATCCGGTCGCCCGACCCGATCCGCTTTTCCCGAAAGGCCCCGGCGCATCGCGCCGGGGCCTTTTGGCGTGATCGGACCTGTCGTGCGCCTGATGATCGCCTTATCGTTTCCCTCCGCACACCGAAAGGGGGATTCGGTGACCAGCACCGCGGACGACAGAACACCCGTGCACCCTTCGCTCAGCGAAGCGGGCCGCCTGCTGTGCGCCGGCAGCTATCTCGACGCCGCGTACCGCGACCGGGTGATCGAGGAGCTCCACGTGCACGAGGAGCGCTTCGTGGCGCCCTCCTACGGCTTCGACGCCGCCCGCGTCCTCGCCCACGCACTCCAGGCCCGCCGCGCCGAAGTGGCCTGGGCCTTCGCCGTCCTGGCGGTGTGGGGCCTCGGACTGCTGCTGGCCCAGCCGCTCCTGCTCTTCCTGCTCATCCCGGCCACCTTCCTGAGCGGCGGCCGACGGATCGCGCGTCGCAGGGCGAGGACGGGGCGCGGCAGCCGATTCCTCGAACTGCTCCTGCGCGGCTGCGGTTACGTGTTGCTCCTCGGCGTCGGCCTCGGCGTGCTGCAGGGCGCGCTCGAAGGCGAGACGCGTGTGGGAGGGGCCGACGACTCGCTCAGGCTCTACGAGAGCATCCTGCGGGGGATCGAGCGGGAGCCGTTCACCCTCCTCTTCGGGCTGCCCGAACTCGGCTACGTGATCGCGGGCGCGTACGCCTGGACCGTCCTGATCGTCCTCGCCCTGCTGACCGCGGTCGTCGGCCTCCAGCAGGGCCACTTCGCCCGCGTCATCAACACCTCGCTCAGCCGGGCGCGGTACGCCGACCCGAACGCCGACCCCGCCTCCGGCCGCCGGTTCGCCAAGGCCCGCGAGCGGATCCTGCGGACCCAACACAGCCGCCTGGTCGTCTACAACGTGGACGACCCGTTCTGCGGCGCCGGCGCGGCCTACCGCCCCTGGCACCTGTCGGTCGAGCTGCGCCCGGCCGCGGACGGGGTCGATCCCGAACCGCTGGACAACGAGCGGATCGTGGCCCGGATCCGGCCGCGGCTGGAGGCCCTGCGCGTCCCGTCGCCGCACGGCTCGCCGGAGGCCGAGCAGGCCGTACTGGACCGGCTGCGTGAACTGGTCGTCGACGAGTGCGTGTTCCTGCCGGCCTCCGGGCTGCCCGCGGGGCACGAGCCGGACCTCTCGGACCGGGCGTTCGACGCGCACCGGGCCGGAGCCGTGGAGGAGGGCGGCGAGCGCCGCCGCCACTTCCTGCGGGTACGGGTCGGCGGCTGGGACGAGAACCTCGTCATCACCGTCTTCGTACGCGTCCACACCCAGGGCGGGATGCTGATGCTGGAGGTGGCGCCGCACGTGCTGCTGCCCGTACGGCCCCAGTTCCAGGAGGCCGACGACGTGGCCCGGCGCCACCTGAAGAACAACCTCTTCGCCAAGGCGGTCCGGGCGCTGGAGCACGCTCCGCGCTCGCTCACCAAGGCGCTCTCCACCCTGGCCGGCGGCGGCCGCGGGCCGTGGCAGATCGCCACGGAGGGCCACGGCGGGGCGCTCCCGGCCGGCCCGGCCGTCTCCGTACGCGAGCTGGCGGCGCAGGAGGACGCCTCGCTGTTCCAGCTGATGGACCTGGACCGGTACCTGAAGACCATCCAGGACCGGATCGTCGGCGGCGTGACCCTGGCTCTGCACGAAGCGGGCTGGCACACGGAGGAGTTCGCGCAGCGGGCGGTCCACGTGGCGGAGGGCGGGGTCTACATCCAGTCGGTGAGCCACAGCGCGTTCAGCGTGGGCGGCAGCGGACACCACAATCGGACGAGCCATCACACGGACAGGGGAGAGCGGCAGTGACGCACGACGGGGGAACCGGCGAGGTGCGGATCAACCGCATCGAAGGCAGCACCTTCAGCATCGGCGGCAGCGACATCACCAACACCACCGTCAACCAGGGCGGTACGGGCGCGGGCGCGCCGGGCGCGGCGGAACTGCTGGAGGCCGTACGGGAGCTGCGCGTGGCCCTCGTACGCCTGCCCCGCAGCGCCGACCGTTCGGCGCTCGACGCCGAGCTGGACGAGGCCGCCGGTGAGCTGGAGGAGGCCGGGGAGATCCGGCCCGGTCTGCCCGCACGGCTGCGGGCCGCGCTGGAGCGCTGGTCCCCGCTGGTGGACTCCGTGAACGCGGCGGCCGCCCTCGGCGGGCTGCTCGCCTCGCTGGGGAGCTGACCGGTGGCCACGGGCGGCGGTGCCCACTGGAATCCGCAGTCGCAGCGCTGGGAGTGGGCGGAGCAACCGCCCCCGCCCCCGCCCTCGTACCCGCCGAGCCCGCCACGGGGCGGAGGACCGGGCGACCAAGGCGGCCCGGGCCTTCCGGGCGGGCGCCGGTCGTGGAAGGTCCCGCTGCTGGTGGCCCTCGGCGCCGCGGTGGTGGGTGGCTGCGCCGTGGCCGGGTGGCTCGTCCTGCGCGACGAGGAGCCGAAGGCGCCCGCCGCGGCCCCGCCGGCCTCGGGAAGCCCGGCCGCGCCGTCCGGTACCGGTCCGAGCACGGCCCCGGGCACGGCCCCGAGCGCCCCGTCGCCCTCGGTCCCGCCGCCGTACACGGTGGTCCGCGACGACGGCGGCTTCTCGGTCGCCGTCCCCGCGGGCTGGGAGCGCAGCCGCGACGAGGACGGCAGCGGCTCCTTCTACCGCCGGCCCGGGGACCGCAGCGCACTGCTCCAGATCTTCCGCGTCGGCGAGCCGGACAGCGTCGGGACGTGCGAGCTGCTGCGGATCTCCTCGCAGGACCTCGGGAAGCGGCGGCCCGGCTACCAGGAGGTCTCCCTCGATCCGACGCCCGGTGAGTCCTGCGAGCTGGTGTACGAGTACGACAACCAGGAGTCGCACGGGCGCCGGCGCGCCATCGAGCGGATCACCGTCGCCCAGGACGGGAAGCGGTGGGCGCTGCTGGCGGCCGGTCCGGCCGCCGACGGCAGGGCGGTGCGCGCGAACCTGACGGCGGCCGTGGAGTCGTTCAGGCCGGAATGACTGCCGAACCACGGGTCCTCAGCTGTACATGCCCGGGGTGTAGTGGCCCGGCACCAGGCGCGTGGTGACGCCGATGCGGTTCCAGACGTTGATCGTCGCGATGACGGCGATCAGCTGGGCGAGCTCGCGCTCCTCGAACTGCTCGGCGGCCTTCTCGTAGACCTCGTCGGGCACGAAGCCGTCCGTCAGGACGGTGACGGCCTCGGTGAACTCGATCGCCGCGAGCTCCTTCTCGGTGTAGAAGTGCCGCGACTCCTCCCAGGCGCCCAGCTGGACGATGCGCTCGACGCTCTCACCCGCGGCGATCGCGTCCTTGGTGTGCATGTCGAGACAGAAGGCGCAGTGGTTGATCTGCGAGGCGCGGATCTTGACGAGCTCGACCAGGGAGGGGTCCAGGCCCTTCTTGGAGGCGATCTCCAGCGCGAGGACCGCCTTGTAGACCTCGGGGGCGAGCTTCGCCATCTGCATGCGCGGGGTGTGCTCGGGGGCGTGTTCGTGTGTGGTCGTCATGTGATCGACCCTAGGACTCAGGCGGCCCAGCGATATGGTCCATATCCATGACGGAATCGTGGGCCACTTTCGGCGCCGACCTGCACGTGCAGCTGGACCTGACCGCCGGCCGCGGCCTGCGCGCCGGACTCACCGAGGCCCTGCGCGAGGCCGCGCGCAGCGGCCGGCTGACGGCCGGCACCCGGCTGCCGTCGTCCCGCACCCTCGCCGCCGACCTGGGCATCGCCCGCAACACCGTCGCCGAGTCGTACGCCGAGCTCGTCGCCGAGGGCTGGCTGACGGCCCGCCAGGGCTCCGGCACCCGCGTCGCCGAACGGGCCCGCCCGCGCCGGCCCGCGGCCGTCGCCCCCGTACGGCGCCCCGCGCGCAAGGGGCCCGCGTACAGCCTGATCCCCGGCTCCCCGGACCTGGGCGGCTTCCCGCGCGCGGCCTGGCTGTCGGCGGCCCGGCGGGCGCTGACCGACGCGCCGAACGAGGCCTTCGGGTACGCGGGGGACCCGCGCGGCCGCGTCGAGCTGCGGAAGGCGCTGGCCGGCTACCTGTCGCGGGCGCGCGGCGTGTACGCGGACCCGGACCGGATCGTGCTGTGCGCGGGCTTCCTGCACGGGCTCACGCTCCTGGCGGGCGTACTGCGGGCGCGGCGGGTCCGGGAGGTGGCGGTGGAGGGGTACGGGCTCGACTTCCACCGGGACCTGTTGGTGCGGGCGGGGCTGCGGACGCGCCCGCTCGGCGTGGACGCGGAGGGCGCGCGGACGGGGGAGCTGACCTCGGCGGCGGGCGCGGTGCTGCTGACGCCGGCGCACCAGTTCCCCACGGGCGTGGCCCTGACGCCGGCACGGCGGGCGGCCGCGGTCGACTGGGCCCGGACCACGGGCGGGCTGATCCTGGAGGACGACTACGACGGCGAGTTCCGCTACGACCGCCAGCCGGTCGGCGCGCTCCAGGGGCTCGACGCGGACCGGGTGGTGTACCTGGGCACGGCGAGCAAGTCGCTGGCGCCGGGGCTGCGGATGGGCTGGATGGTGGTCCCGCCGGGGCTGCTGGAGGAGGTGCTGGCCGCCAAGCGGCCCACGGACTGGGCGTGCGGTGCGCTGGATCAGCTGACGCTGGCGGAGTTCATCACCTCGGGGGCCTACGACCGGCACGTGCGCGGGATGCGGCTGCGGTACCGGCGGCGCCGGGACGAGCTGGTTGCGGCGGTGGGGGACCGGGTGGGCGTGTCGGGGATCGCGGCGGGGCTGCACGCGGTGCTGGACCTCCCGGAGGGGCTGGAGCGGTCGGTCCTGCAGTCCGCGGCCTGGCAGGACCTGGCCCTGCACGGGCTGGGGCGGTTCCGGCACCCGGAGGCGGTTGCGCTGCCCGCGCGGGACGCCGTGGTCGTGGGCTACGGGACGCCGTCGGACAGCGCGTGGTCGCCGACGCTCGCCGCCCTGGCCGCGGCGCTGCCGTGACGTGCGGCGCCGTTGCGGGGGCGCTGCCCCCGAACCCCCGCGCCTCGAACGCCGGCGAGGCTGAAAGAGCGACTCAAGCGCCGGCGGCGTCGGCTTCGGGGGGTTCGCCGAAGCGGGCCAGGGCCAGGGAGCCGGCCACCGCCACCACGAAGCCCGTCACCGCCAGCCAGGCCAGGCCCTCGCGGGTGCTGTCGCCGAGCCAGGCCACGCCCACCACCGCCGGGCCGATCGTCTCGCCGAGGACCATGCCCGCCGTCGCCACCGTCACCGAGCCGCGTGCCAGGGCCGAGGTGAGGAGCAGGAAGGCGGCGCCGCCGCCCAGCAGGAGGGCGTACAGGGCGGGGTTGCGCAGGTCCCAGGGGGAGTCGATGAGCCGGACCGACACCTCCACCACCCCGAAGCCCGTGCCCGCCGCGAGGCCGAGGACCAGCGCCCGCGGCCCGTCCGGGAGCCGCCCGGCGACCAGACCGACCAGCAGCACGAGCCCCGCCACCGCCAGGAGCCCCAGCTCCAGGGCCAACGACCCGGTCCCCGTGCCCTCCTCCCCGGCGGAGAGCCCGAGCATGAGCAGCCCCGCGCACACCACCGCCACCGCACCCCACTCGGTCCGGGACAGCCGCACCCGCAGCAGCCGCGCCGCGACCACCGCCGTCACCGCCAGGCTGGCCGCCAGCGCCGCCCCGACCGCGTAGATCGGGACGTGCCGCAGGGCGATGATCTGGAGCACGAAGCCGGCTCCGTCGAGGCCCAGGCCCGCCAGGTACCGCCACTGCCGCACGGCCCGCAGGAACAGTGCCGTGTCCACCCCGGACCCGGTGCCCGGCTCCGCAGCCCGCGCCGCGACCGCCTGCAGAACGGACGCCGTACCGAAGCAGACCGCCGCACCCAGCGCGCAAATCATCCCAATGAGCACGAAGCGACTCTAGGTCACGGATCTCACGGCGGCCGGATTCCATCGGCCGGTGACCCCGCTCTACTCTGTCGGCAGTACGCGATGCCCCAGGGGGAACAGCAGACATGGACAGCAGCAGCACCAATCAGCGCCGCATGCGCTCCGGAGCCGTCGCCCTCGGAGGCATGGGCCTGCTCGCCGCCACGCTCGTGGCCTGCGGCAGCAGCGACGAACCGGACAAGCGCTGCGCCTCCCGCTCCACGCTCCAGCACCTGAACAACAAGGAGTGCAAGAGCGGCGGCACCGGCTCGTACTACTACGGCGGCTACGTGGCCGCCGGCAAGGTCGCCGGCGGCAGCTTCGACAAGTCCGCCGTCACCCGCAACGGCATCGGCGGGAACACCTCCGGCTCCAGCGGCGGCTGATCGCACCATGGAGCGGCACACCATCGAGCCCCGCCCCGACTGGCAGAAGATCGTCGAGGAGCAGGGGGTGATCTATCCCCTGACCCGCTACCCCGACGACTCCCTGCGCCCCTACTGGGACGAGAGCGCGTACTACTCCTTCTCGCTCCCCGAGGTCGAGGCCCTGGAGAACGTCGTCGAGGAGCTGCACGCCATGTGCCTGGCCGCGGCCGCGCACATCGTCGAGCACGACCGCTTCGCCGACCTCGGCATCACCGACCCGAAGCTGGCCGCGCTGATCGCCGAGTCCTGGCGGCGGCGCGCCGAACAGCCCTCCCTCTACGGTCGTTTCGACCTGCGCTACGACGGCAGCGGCAGCCCGGCCAAGATGCTGGAGTACAACGCCGACACGCCCACCTCCCTGGTGGAGGCGGCCAGTCCGCAGTGGTTCTGGATGGAGGAACGCTTCCCCGGCGCCGACCAGTGGAACTCCCTCCACGAGCGCCTCGTCGACGCCTGGCGGCGCCAGGCCGAGCTGCTCCCGCCCGGCCCGCTGCACTTCGCGCACTCCGAGACGGACGAGCTCGGCGAGGACCTGATGACGGTCGCCTACCTCCAGGAGACCGCCGAACAGGCCGGCCTGGACACCCAGGCGCTCTCCGTCGAGCAGATCGGCTGGGACCGCCTGTCCGGCCGGTTCGTGGACGAGAAGCTCCGCTTCATCCGCGCCTGTTTCAAGCTCTACCCGTGGGAGTGGCTGGCCACGGACGAGTTCGGCCCGCACGTCCTCGGCACCTACGACCACGGCGGCGGCTCCGGTTCCACCTGCTGGATCGAGCCGCTGTGGAAGATGCTGCTGTCCAACAAGGCGCTGCTGGCGATCCTGTGGGAGCTCTTCCCGGAGCACCCCAACCTGCTGCCCGCCTACCTCGACGGCCCGCGCGAGCTCGCCGAGCCCGGGTCCACCGGCTTCGTGGCCAAGCCCCTCCTCGGCCGGGAGGGCGCGGGGGTCACCCTGCACGAGGTGGGCGAGGGCGCGGAGCCGTTCGTACCGGAGGAGGGGGAGCGGTACTGCTTCCAGGGCCTGGCCCCGCTGCCCGACTTCGACGGCAACCGGGTGGTGCTCGGCGCGTGGGTCGTCGAGGACGAGGCGGCGGGGCTCGGCATCCGTGAATCGGCGGGGCCGGTCACGGACGAGTACGCCCGCTTCCTGCCCCACGTCATCCTCTGACCGGTACGGACGAGAGCTACGCGCCCAGCACCGACCGGAGCTGGGCGAGGCCCCAGTCCAGGTCCTCCTTGCCGATCACCAGCGGCGGGGCGATCCGGATCGTCGACCCATGGGTGTCCTTCACCAGCACCCCGAGTTCCATCAGCTTCTCGGAGATCTCCCGGCCGGTGCCGCGCGAGGGGTCGATGTCGACGCCCGCCCACAGCCCGCGGCCGCGTACGGCGGTCACCGCCCCGCCGCCGACCAGCAGGTTCAGCTCCCGGTGCAGGTGCTCGCCCAGCTCGGTGGCGCGCCCCTGGAACTCGCCGGTCCGCAGCATCGCGATCACCTCCAGGGCGACGGCGCACGCGAGCGGGTTCCCGCCGAAGGTGGACCCGTGCTCCCCGGGCCGGAACACCCCGAGCACGTCCCGGTCGGCCACGACGGCGGAGACCGGCACCACGCCGCCGCCGAGCGCCTTGCCGAGGATGTAGACGTCCGGGACGACCCCCTCGTGCTCGCAGGCGAATGTCCGTCCCGTGCGGCCCAGCCCCGACTGGATCTCGTCCGCCATGAAGAGGACGTTCCGCTCGCGGGTCAGCTCCCGTACGCCGCTCAGGTATCCGGCGGGCGGCACCAGCACCCCCGCCTCGCCCTGGATCGGTTCCAGCAGCACGGCCACGGTGTTCTCGGTGACGGCGTGGGCCAGCGCGGTCAGGTCCCCGTACGGGACGATCTCGAAGCCCGGCGTGTACGGGCCGAAGTGGTCACGGGCCTCGTGGTCCGTGGAGAAGGAGACGATGGTCGTGGTCCGCCCGTGGAAGTTGTCGGCGGCGACCACGATCTTGGCGTGCCCGTCCGGGACGCCCTTGACCTCGTAGCCCCACTTGCGGGCCGTCTTCACCGCCGTCTCCACGGCTTCCGCCCCCGTGTTCATGGGGAGCACCATCTCCTTGCCGCACAGCGCGGCGAGCTCGGTACAGAAGTCGGCGAAGCGGTCGTGGTGGAAGGCGCGCGAGGTGAGCGTGACCCGTTCCAACTGGGCGCGGGCGGCGTCGATCAGACGGCGGTTGCCGTGCCCGAAGTTGAGGGCCGAGTACCCGGCGAGCATGTCGAGGTATCTGCGGCCCTCGACATCGGTCATCCAGGCGCCTTCCGCGGACGCGACGACCAGGGGCAGCGGATGGTAGTTGTGCGCACTGTGGGCGTCTGCGGCGCGGATGGCATCAGCAGTTGTCGACACGGGGTCTCCGATCGTCCGTCCGGCGCGGTGAAGCGCCGGTGCAGCGGTGACGAGGGTGGCGTCACCTTCTTATCGTCGCTCGTATCCCGGACGCAGAAACCTCTCTCCCGGCGCGCCCGCTAAGGTGTGCGATACGCACGGCGACTGGCGTACGGGGAACCAACTCCGGGGGAGTCGTGCGCGCTCGACCGCATACAGGGCCGCTCGCCTGGGCCTCGCGGGGTACCGATCACATCGACCCCGGAGGAGCCGCCATGTCCGCGAGCCGCCATCCCGCCCTTCTCTCCACCGACCCCGAGCTGGCGTCCTTCGTCGCGGCGGAGGAAGTGCTGCAGGCGCAGACCCTGCGCCTGATCCCCAGTGAGAACTACGTGTCCGCGGCCGTCCTCGAAGCCTCCGGCACCGTGCTGCAGAACAAGTACAGCGAGGGCTACCCCGGCCGCCGCTACTACGAGGGCCAGCAGAACATCGACCGCGTCGAGGCGCTGGCGATCGAGCGGGCCAAGGGCCTGTTCGGCGTGGACCACGCCAACGTGCAGCCGTACTCCGGCTCGCCCGCCAACCTCGCCGTGTACCTGGCCTTCGCGAAGCCGGGCGACACGGTGATGGGCATGGCCCTGCCGATGGGCGGGCACCTCACCCACGGCTGGGGCGTCTCGGCGACCGGCTCCTGGTTCCGGGGCGTGCAGTACGGCGTCCGGGCCGACACCGGGCTCATCGACTACGACGCGGTGCGCGAGCAGGCCCTCGCGGAGCGGCCCAAGCTGATCTTCTGCGGCGGCACCGCGCTGCCGAGGACCATCGACTTCGCCGCCTTCGCGGAGATCGCGAAGGAGGCCGGCTCGATCCTGGTCGCCGACGTCGCCCACATCGCGGGCCTGATCGCGGGCGGCGCGCACCCGTCCCCGGCGGACCACGTGGACGTGATCTCCACGACCACGCACAAGACCCTGCGCGGTCCGCGGGGCGCGATGCTGATGTGCCGCGAGGAGCACGCGAAGGCCATCGACAAGGCGGTCTTCCCGGGCCTGCAGGGCGGTCCGCACAACCAGACGACGGCCGGTATCGCGGTGGCGCTGCACGAGGCGGCCCAGCCGTCCTTCACGGCGTACGCGCACCAGGTGGTCGCCAATGCCAAGGCGCTGGCCGCGGCGCTGCTCCAGAAGGGCTTCGACCTGGTCTCGGGCGGTACGGACAACCACCTGATCCTGATCGACCTGACGGGCAAGGACGTGCCGGGCAAGATCGCGGCCAAGGCCCTGGACCGGGCGGGCATCGTCGTGAACTACAACACGGTGCCGTTCGACCCGCGCAAGCCGTTCGATCCCTCGGGGGTGCGGATCGGCACGCCGTCGCTGACGTCGCGCGGGCTGTCCACGGAGCACATGCCGGTGGTGGCGGACTGGATCGCGCGGGCGGTCGACGCCGCCGCGAAGGGGGACGAGCAGGGTCTGGCCGTGATCCGGGCCGAGGTGACGGAGCTGATGGCGGCCTTCCCGGCCCCGGGGCTCCCGCTGTCCTGACCCTGCGGCCTGGCTGCTGGGGCTCCGCCCCAGACCCCGCGCCTCAAACGCCGGCGGGGCTGGATTTTCCAGCCGCCCGGCGTTTGAGAGCGTCCCTTGGCCGGAGACGCGGAGTGCGGGTCGGAAGGAAAGCGGTCGCTCGGCCGGGGCAGGATCCGGCCGACGGCGGGCACGGGCCCGCCCCCGCACCTGAGAGAATGAAGCCATGGCTTCTGATCGTCCTCGCGCGCTCTCCGGCATCCAGCCCACCTCCGGTTCGTTCCACCTCGGGAACTACCTCGGAGCCATCCGCCAGTACGTCGCCCTGCAGGAGACGCACGACGCCTTCTACATGGTGGTCGACCTGCACGCGATCACCGTGCCGCAGGATCCGAAGGACCTGCGCGCGAACACCCGCCTCTCCGCGGCGCAGCTGCTGGCCGCCGGCCTGGACCCCGAGCGCTGCACGCTCTTCGTCCAGAGCCACGTGCCCGAGCACGCGCAGCTCGGCTGGGTCATGAACTGCATCACCGGCTTCGGCGAGGCCGGCCGGATGACCCAGTTCAAGGACAAGTCCGCCAAGGGCGGCGTCAACAGCGCCAGCGTCGGCCTCTTCACGTACCCGATCCTCCAGGTCGCCGACATCCTGCTGTACCAGGCGAACGCCGTCCCCGTGGGCGAGGACCAGCGCCAGCACATCGAGCTGACCCGTGACCTCGCCGAGCGCTTCAACAGCCGGTTCGGCCGGACCTTCACCCTCCCCGCCGCGCACATCGTCAAGGAGGTCGCGAAGATCTACGACCTCCAGGACCCGGCGATCAAGATGTCGAAGTCCGCGTCGTCCCCCAAGGGTCTGATCAACCTCCTCGACGAGCCCAAGGTCACCGAGAAGAAGATCAAGAGCGCGGTCACCGACACCGAGGCCGAGATCCGCTTCGACTCCGAGAAGAAGCCCGGCGTCAGCAACCTGCTCACGATCTACTCCACCCTCACGGGCGAGACGATCTCCGAGCTGGAGGCCCGGTACGAGGGCAAGGGCTACGGCGCTCTGAAGACCGACCTGGCCGGCGTGATGGTCGACTTCGTCACACCGTTCCAGAAGCGGACCCGGGAATACCTGGACGACCCGGAGACGCTGGACTCGGTCCTGGCCAAGGGCGCGGAGAAGGCCCGCGCCGTCGCCGCCGAGACGCTCGCGCAGGCCTACGACCGCCTCGGTCTGCTGCCCGCCAAGCACTGACGAACGCACCTACGGAAAGACAGACCTGGCACGAACGGGGGTGCTGCCGCCACACTGGGGCGGCAGCAGTCCACAGCGACAAGCGGAGGAGAGCAACGTGGGGACCGTAACGCTCGGCGTTTCGATCGCGGTCCCGGAGCCGTACGGCAGCAAGCTCCAGGAGCTGCGCGCGGGCTTCGGGGACGCCGCCGCGCACGGCATCCCCACGCATGTCACCCTCGTCCCGCCCACCGAGGTGGACGCGGACCGGCTCCCCGCGATCGGGGCCCACCTGGTCGCGGTCGCGGCCGCCTCCCGGGCCTTCCGGATGCGGCTGGCCGGCACGGGCACCTTCCGCCCCCTCTCGCCGGTCGTCTTCGTCAAGATCGCCGAAGGGGCCGCGGGCTGCACCCGCCTCCAGAGCGAGGTCCGCGACCCCCAGGGGCCGCTCGACCGCGAGCTGGCCTTCCCTTACCACCCGCACGTCACCGTCGCCCACGGGATCTCCGAGGAGGCGATGGACCTGGCGTTCACGACCCTCTCCGACTACGCCGCCGAGTGGGTCTGCGCGGGGTTCGCGCTCTACGAGCAGGGCTCCGACGGGGTCTGGCGCAAGCTGCGCGAGTACCCGTTCGGGAGCGGGCCGAACGGCGTCCCCGCGCAGGCGGGCTCACCCGCCGACCAGGCCGCCGAGGCGGCCGGGACGGCCGGCGGCGCCGGGGCGACCGTAGCGCCGTCCTGACGGAGCGGGCGCCGGGCCAGGGGGAGCAGGGCCAGGGGGAGCCGGGCGATGAGCCGGGCACGGAATCTCAGCCTTCGCAGGACCAGGGTGTGGAACGGGCGACCCGTAGGGCGCGTTTCGGGAAAAGTCACAATCGACGACCGTAGCCGCCGGAACCGACAATCCCGGCTATTTCCCGCGGCTGAATTACGGTGACCCCATGGACTGGCTGACGAAACTCCCGGTGATCGGGCCGCTCGCGTCCCGTCTGATGCGGACGCACGCGTGGCGTTCGTACGAACGCCTCGACCGCGTCCACTGGACCCGCCTCGCGGCCGCCATCACCTTCATCAGCTTCCTCGCCCTCTTCCCGCTGATCACCGTGGCCGCCGCCATCGGCGCGGCGCTGCTCAGCCCCGAACAGCTGGACCGGCTGGAGAAGAACCTCTCCCAGCAGGTTCCGGGCATCTCCGACCAGCTCAACATCGAGGGACTCGTCGCCAACGCCGGCACGGTCGGCCTCGTCGCCGGCGCGATCCTGCTGCTGACGGGCATCGGCTGGGTGGGCTCCATGCGGGACTGCCTGCGCGCGGTCTGGGAGAAGGACGACGAGGACGAGGGGAACCCGTTCGCCCGCAAGGGCAAGGACACGCTCGTCCTCCTCGGCCTCGGCGGCGTGGGCCTGGCCTCGGCCGCCGCCTCCATCCTCGGATCCAGCGCCGTCGGGAAGTCCGCCGACTGGCTGGGCATCCCGCGCGAGGGTGCGGGCGGGGCGCTGCTGCGCACCTTCGCCTTCCTCGTCGGCGTCGTGGCCGCCTTCCTGCTGCTGCTCTACGTCCTGACCCTGCTCCCGGGCGTGGAGCCGCCGCGCGGCCGCCTGATCCAGGCCGCCCTCATCGGCGCGGCCGGATTCGAACTGTTGAAACTGCTGCTCAGCGGCTATATGCGGGGGGTCGCCGCGAAGAGCATGTACGGGGCCTTCGGCGTGCCGATCGCCCTGCTGCTCTGGATCAACTTCACGGCCAAGCTGCTCCTGTTCGTCGCCTCCTGGACGGCCACCCGCGACGACGCGGACGGCGACGGCGAGGAGGACCCTCCCCCGGGCCCCCCGGCCGCCGCACGCCCGGCCTGAGCGCGTCGGTCACGCACCGCCGGCGCGCCGCCGGCGCGCCGGTGGCGCACCGGTGTGGGGCCCGATGCGCCACCGGAGTACTGCCGGCGGGACGTCTACCAGGTGCCGTTGCCGCAGCTGTACACCCACCGGTGCGAGGCGGCGTTGTCGTGGACCGCCTTCCACTGGCCGCTCGCGTCGTTGTTGCGGGTCCAGTTGAACGTCTGCGCGTTGTTGCGCAGGTTCCACTCGGTGCCGTACCCGATGCAGGCGTAGGCGCCGGTGTTGTTCTCGTTGTAGTAGATGTTGACGTGGTCGCGGCCGCCGGCGCTGCCGCTGTTGCGCACCCAGTCGACCTTGTTCTTGACCTGGTACGGCCAGTCGTTGGAGTTGCCGGCGTTCTGGTACAGGTAGTTGTAGTCGTCCGAGTAGGCGCAGAAGTTCGTGTAGCCGCAGCCACCGTCGGCCTGCGCCGCGGTCGGAACGGCCACCACCGCCGCACCGGCGATCGCGAGCCCCGCGAAGAGCGTCCTGAGCTTGTTCATGTGGGTCCCTCCCAGTCGTGCCGTGCATGGTTCACCGCCGGTCGGCGGTACGCGATGTCAGCCCCCGGAATGCCGGGCCACCACATCGCGAGCTGTGGGCAGGGCCGCCACCTGCATCCGCCGCATGGCGTCGAAGGCGGCCCCGTGTTCGACGCGGATCGTGTCCGAAGAGCGCCGGTGCAGGTCCTGTGCGATGTCGGCGAGACCGGTCGAGCGGGCGCACTCGGCCTGGGCGGTGGCCATCGGTACGTCCTCGGCCTCGGCGGCCGGGCCGGTCCGTGCCAGTTGCTCGTCGCGCTGCCGGACCGGGTGCACGGCAGGGAAACCGCGCCGGCCGACGCACTCGCTCCAGCCGGCCAGCGCCCTCAGGAAGGCGGGATCCTGGTTCACCCGGGCGGTGCGCGTCGCGCCGAGCTGCTTCACGGTCTCGCTCGCGCCGAACCAGAGGCGTACGTCCCCGTAGAGCTGTCGCCACGAGTCGGTGATGCAGCCCCGGTCGCTGTGGCTCAGCGTGCCGCCGCCCGGGCTCTCGACGGCCAGCCCCTTCGAGTCGGGTCCCATGAGCGCCACCCCCAGCGCCTCCAGCCGCTCCGTGGAGAGCCTGCTCTGGTACCGGGCGCGCGGGCCCGTCGCCGCCTCCTCGTCCAGCCGCTGTTCGATCCGGCGCCCGAAGCCGTGGTCGCGCGCCCAGTCGACGTCGTCCACGCCGTACGGGAAGTCCCGCAGGTCAGGGTGCGGCACGCGCGGGACCGGCCAGTACGAGAACCCCTGCGCCCGCATGCAGTCCTGTACGAGCAGTTCCCCCGCGGTGTGGAGCAGGTCCAGCTCGGCGGCCTCCGGGGCGCGCGCCGGGGCCCGCCGTCCGGCGCCGTCCGCCGGGAGCGCGGTCCAGGCCGCCGCGGCGAGCAGCGCGCCACAGGCCACCGTGACGACGGCCGACCATCTCCTGCGCATGGCAGGACCCCCTTCCCGTCGGCCGCATGCCGACGGGAGCGAGCAAACCCTGCCGAAGTCCTCCGGTGAACCTGAGAGTTGATAGGTGGTGCGGGTCGGGGAACCGGGCTAGGTCGTCTCCGGGGCGTCCCGGACGGCCTCAGACCAGCTCTTGGTCCCGGCCGCGGCCGGGACGGGGGCGGCGGCGGTCGACCACGAAGGCGGTGCCCGCCAGGAGGGCCAGCGCGCCGGCCGCGACGCCCAGCGCGGTGCCCACACCGCCGCCCGCGTCCTTGCCGGCCGCAGAGGAGTCGTTCTGGTGCGACTGGGCCGGGGAACCGTGCGAGGAGGTGTCCGCGCTCTTCGGCGGCACCAGCTCACCCACCGGCTTGACCTTGCCGGCCGCCGCGAAGCCCCAGTCGAGGAGCGCGGCGGTCTGCTCGTACACCAGGTTCGGCCCGCCGGCCCCGTCCGGGTTCATCACGGTGACCAGCAGCTTGCGGGAACCCTGCTGGGCGGCGCCGGTGAAGGTGGCCCCGGCCAGCGAGGTGTTGCCGTTCTTCACCCCCGCCATCCCCTTGTACGGGGTGATCCCGGCCGCGCCCGTCAGCAGCCGGTTGGTGTTCGCGATCTCGAAGTACTCGCGCGGCTTGCCGGGCTCCTGCAGCCCGGGGAACTTCGCGCTCACCGTGCCGCAGTACTCCCGGAAGTCCTGCTTCTGCAGTCCGGAGCGGGCGAACAGCGTGAGGTCGTACGCGCTCGACACTTGTCCCGGGGCGTCGTACCCGTCCGGCGACACCACATGGGTGTCCAGTGCCTGGAGCTCCTCGGCGTGCGCCTGCATGTCCTTGACGGTTTTGTCGATGCCGCCGTTCATGGCGGACAGGACGTGCACGGCGTCGTTGCCGGACTTGAGGAACACGCCGAGCCACAGGTCGTGGACCGAGTATTCGAGGTGCTCCTTGACCCCGACCATGCTGCTGCCCGGGCCGACGCCCTCCATGTCCTTGTCGGTGACCTGGTGGATCCGGTCCTTGGGCAGGGTCGGCAGCACGGTGTCCGCGAAGAGCATCTTCATGGTCGAGGCCGGGGGCAGCTGCCAGTGCGCGTTGTGCGCGGCCAGGACCTCGCCGGACTCGGCGTCCGCCACGATCCACGACCGCCCGGTCAGGTTCGCCGGCAGTGCGGGCGCGCCCGGCAGCAGGTTCACCTGGGTCCCCGGCTGGCCGAGCAGGGATCCGCCGACCGTGGACATCGAGACGGGCGGTGCGGGGGCCGGGGCCTTGCCCGGCAGGCCCTTCGCCTCGGCCGGCGGGGTCGGCGCGGCGTGTGCCGGGGCCACCAGCAGGAGGGGGGTGAGCAACGCGGCGGAAAGGACCGTCAGCGCGGTCGTCTTGGCGGACACGCAGGTGAAAGTACATCCCGATGAGCTGGAGGGCGCAACGGACCGGCCATTTCGAGGCAACCACCCCCGGGACAGCCCACCCCGGCGCGTCCGTCCTGGGGACGAATCCGATACTGAAGGCATGAGACTCAGCCGTACCGCCTCCTGGTTCCTGCTCGCCTTCGGCGTGTGGAGCTGGTTCATCTGGGTGTCTTTCGTCCGGAACCTGTGGAAGAACGGCAGTGGTCTTGCCTTCGATGCGGCGGGCGATCCCACGTCCTACTTCTGGGTGCACCTGACGCTCGCGGTGACCTCCTTCCTTCTGGGGACGGCGGTCGGTGTGCTCGGGTTGCGCGCCGTCCTCGCCCTGCGGCGTGAATCACGTACGGACGGCGCCGGTCGTGCCGACCGTGCCGATCGTGGGGTCCGCGGGGATCGTCCGGATGCGGACACCTCGGCATGACGATCCTGATCTTCGCCCTCGTCGCCCTGGCGGTCTGCGCCCTGCTGGTCCTGGTCCACCGCTGGCTCTGGATCCGCCTGGTCCGCGACACCACCACCCCCGGCGGCCGGGCCCGGCGCATCGGTACGGCCTTGGCCATCGCCCTGCCCCTCCTCTCTGCGGCCGCGCTCACCGCGGGCCGCGCGGGCGCCCCCTTCTGGTTCCAGCAGACGGTGGCCTGGCCCGGGTACCTCTGGCTCGCGGTACTCCTCTACCTGACCCTGACGATGCTGGTCGCGGAGCCGATCCGCGCGCTGGCGCTCCGCCGTACGGCCCACCGTGATTCCGCCGCACCGGTGGTCGAGCGGCCCGAGCCCGTGGAGGTGCCCGCCGCGGCGGCGCCCGCGGCCGCCCCGGTCGCCACCGAGCGCCCCGTCGTGGCCGACGGGCTGAGCCGGCGCCGGTTCGTCGCCCGTACGGTCGGCGGGGCGGCCGCCGCCGTGGCCCTCGGCACGGTCGGGGCCGGGACCTACGGGGTGCTGCGCGGGCCGAGCGTGAAGCGGGTGACGGTCCCCCTGGCCAAACTGCCGCGCGCGGCACACGGTTTCCGGATCGCCGTCGTCAGCGACGTCCACCTCGGCCCGGTGCTCGGCCGTGCCCACACCCAGCGCATCGTCGACACGGTCAACCGCACCCAGCCCGACCTCATCGCGATCGTCGGCGACCTCGTCGACGGCAGCGTCCCCGACCTCGGGCACGCGGCGGAGCCGCTGCGCCGGCTCGCCGCCCGCCACGGCTCGTTCTTCGTCACCGGGAACCACGAGTACTTCTCCGGCGCCCAGCAGTGGATCGACCACGTCCGCGAGCTGGGGTTGAACCCGCTGGAGAACGCCCGGAAGGAGCTGCCCCACTTCGACCTCGCCGGGGTCAACGACATCCAGGGCGAGCTGGAGGGCGAGGGCCCCGACTTCGGCGCGGCCCTCGGGGACCGGGACCGGACCCGGGCCGCCGTGCTCCTCGCGCACCAGCCCGTCGTCATCCACGACGCCGTCCGCCACGGCGTCGACCTCCAGCTCTCCGGCCACACCCACGGCGGCCAGCTCTGGCCCGGCAACTACCTCGCGGAGCTCGCCAACCCCACCGTCGCCGGTCTGGAGCGCTACGGCGACACCCAGCTCTACGTGTCCCGCGGGGCCGGAGCCTGGGGACCGCCGGTCCGGGTGGGAGCGCCGTCCGACATCACCGTCGTCGAACTCGCCTCATTTCAGGCCTGATCCGGACCGAACGTCGCGGCGATCCTCCTCAACTCGCCTTCCGGTGGCTGATATTCCGTGATGGGATGACCGTTAATCGGACAGCGCATCGCTGTCATCGGGACATGGGGTGGGGTTCAGGGGATGCGGTCTGTCCGCTCGAAGATGATCGCGGCCGGGCTCGTCCTCGGCGTGGCCGGCGTGGGTGCCTGGCAGTTGCTGCCCGGGGACGGGAACGGTCGGGGTGCCGTCCGGGTCGGGACGAGTGACGTCGTCTCCTCCCTCGACCCCGCCGGGGCGTACGACGCCGGTTCCTGGGCCCTGTTCAGCAACATCTACCAATCGCTGCTGACCATCAAGCCCGGCTCCGACGCCCCCGTCCCGGACGCCGCCGCCTCCTGCGGGTTCGTGGGTCAGAAGCTCACGGTCTACACGTGCGAACTCCGCCCCGACGTGAAGTTCACGGGCGGTCGCGCCATCACCGCCGAGGACGTCAAGTACTCCTTCGACCGCATCAAGGCGATCAACTCCGACCAGGGTCCGGCTCCCCTGTTCAACACCCTGGAGTCGGTCAAGGCCGAGGGGCGCACGGTCACCTTCAACCTCTCCGCCGGCGACGCCACCTTCCCCTTCAAGATCGCGACGGGCGCCGCGGCGATCGTCGACAAGGACAAGTACCCGGCGAAGTCCCTGCGCGAGGACGGCAAGGTCGACGGCTCCGGACCGTACGCGCTGGGCGAGTACAAGGCCGGTACGAGCGTCGAACTCAAGCCCAACGGCTCGTACAAGGGCCAGGGCAAGCCCGCGCACACGGCCGTCACCGTCAAGTACTTCAAGGACTCCGAGCAGCTCGACCAGGCCTGGAAGTCCCGCCAGATCGACGTCGCCCACCGGGACATGCCGCCCGCCGTGCTGGCCGGCCTCAACCCGGGACTGCCGGACACCCGGTACCAGGCCTCCGGCGGCAGCGAGACCCGATCCGTCGTCTTCAACGTCCGCCCGGGCTCCACCGCGGCCCCGCTCGCCGTCCGCCAGGCCGTGGCCGCCGTGCTCGACCGTTCCAAGGTGGCCGTCGAGATCCACAAGGGGACCGTCACCCCGCTGTACTCCCTGGTCCCGGCGGGCATCGCGGGCCACAGCACGCCGTTCTTCGACGCCTACCCGGCGCCGAACGTGGCCACCGCCAAGAAGCTCTTCAAGGACGCCGGCATCAACGCGGCCGTCCACCTCAACCTCGGTGTGAACGTACGCGGCGCGAACCTGCCCGAGGCGGAGGAGATCAAGCGGCAGCTGGAGGCCACCGCCCTCTTCCAGGTGACGATCAAGCCGGTCGAGGAGTGGAGCGACTTCCAGAAGGGGTACGCGGCCGGCGAGTTCGACGCCTACACCATCGGCTGGATCGCGGACTTCCCGGACGCGGACAACTTCCTCGCCCCGCTGGTCGGCGCCGACTCGTCGATGAACAACGGCTTCTCCGACAAGCACGTGGACGAGCTGATCACCCGCACCCAGTCCCACTCGGAGCGGAGCGAGGCCGCCGCCGAGTTCCGCGACCTCCAGAAGCTGGTCGCCCAGCAGGCCCCGATGGTGCCGATCTGGCAGAAGAAGGACTACGTGATGTCCCGCGAGGACGTCACCGGAGCCCAGTACCTGTCCGACGGCACCGGCGTCTGGCGGCTGTGGGAACTCGACTGGCTGTAGGCGTCACTTCCGCCCGGCCGTCGAGTTCCCGGCGGCGCTCAGGCGCCGTCCGCGTCCGCTTCGGGGTACGGGTCCGAGGCCCTGCGCCGGGCCCCCGCCGTGGCCGTCTGGGCCATGCCCGGCAGGAAGTCCGCGAACAGCTCGTGGACTTCCCGCACCAGCGGCCGCAGCACCCGGAACCGGGCCAGGATGATGCCCCGCGTCGTCAGCTGCGCGCCGCGCTCGGCGAGCCGCCGCGTCTTCTCGCTGTTCGGGGAGCGGTCGAAGACCCAGTAGAGGACCAGGCCCATCTGTGCGAGCCACATGAGCTCCGGCAGTACGTCGGCCAGCTCGGCCGGCACTTTGGTCTTCGCGCCGGCCAGTACTTCTCGGTGTATGCGGATCGCGGCCTGGCGCGCCGCCTCCGATTCCGGCGAGAACGGGCTGAGCGGACTCTCCGGGTCGGCGGCGTTCTTGAAGAACTGCGAGGCGAACTCGTGGTACGGGGCGGCGATGTCGAGCCAGGCCGTCAACACGCCCGCGTACCGCTTCTGCAGGTCGGTCTCGTTGTCCAGGATGGGCCGGACCGCCGCCTGGTGGGCGGCGCCGATCCGGTCGTAGAACCCCTGGACCAGGTGTTCCTTCGACTCGAAGTAGTAGTAGGCGTTGCCGACCGAGACGCCGGCCTCCTTCGCGATACCCCGCATCGTCGTCTTGTCGAAGCCGCGCTCCTGGAAGAGGCGGAGCGCGGTTTCGAGGATGAGCGTGCGGGTCTGCTCGCTCTTGGGAGCCTTCTGATCAGTCACGGTGTATGAGCCTATCGGGGGACGGGGCACTGGTCGTCACAGGCCGGTCCCTCGGCGCCCTCGGGGCGACCCTCGGTACGCACGGCCTGCCGCCAGGCGGAGGCCGTATGCATGGCCGCCCGGGCGAAGGGCCGGCCGGCCGGGGTGGCCAGCCAGTTCGCCTTCGGCCGGTGCTCGGCCAGCGCCCACAGACACACGATGAAGGCGTCCGTCCCGGTCCACACCTGCCCCGAGTCCCCGATGACGGTGATCTCCCGGAGCGTCGAGGGGTGGTCGAGCCGGGGGAACCGCCGGTGCGCCTCCCAGGACCCGGCGGGTACGAGGGCGAGCGGGACGAGCCACCGCTGCGCGAGCAGCCAGTGCCGGATGTGGACGCAGAGCGGGCAGTCGGCGTCGTAGAGGACGGTCAGGCGCCGGACGGCGGCGGTGGCGGTCGGCACGGCTCAGGCCCCGACCGGCGCGGTCCACGCCTGCGGCGGGACGGGCGGGGTCTGCTGGCGCTCCATGATCCCCCGGCGGCGCATCTTGTTCAGCACCCACACGTTCCCGAGGTGCATGACCCCGAGGACCAGCAGGACGACGCCGAGCTTGACCGAGAGCGCCTCGAAGAGGGCCCGGGGGGTCAGGATCTCCTCGCTCGACCGGAGGTAGAGGGTGACGAAGCCGATGTTCACGAGGTAGAAGCCGACCACCAGGAGCTGGTTGACCGCGTCGGCGAGCTTCTCGTTCCCGTGCAGGACGTCGCCGATGAAGACGCGGCCGTTACGGCTGAGGGTGCGCGCCACCCAGACGGTGAGGGCGATGCTGATGAGCAGGTAGATGACGTACGTGACGACGGTGAGGTCCATTGTCCCCAGCCCCTTTGAACGTGTTCAAACTGCTGACAGGGATGACTGTAGGCCTCTTTTTGAACAAGTTCAAGCTATGTTCAGCGGGCACCGCGCAGCCGCGCCGCCGCCAGGGAGAGCGCGAGCATCGCGGTGATGACCCCGACGGCCAGCGTGAGCGTGCCGGCCGGGCCGCCGCCCATGGCCCAGCCGTTGCCGAGCAGCAGGGCCGTGCCGCCGACGCGGGAGAGCAGCGCGTACCGGCGGTCGCCGGCGCGGCCGAAGTGGCGACCCAGGACGAAGCAGGCGGCGATCAGGGCGAGGAAGGTGATCGACCCGGCGGCGAAGTGGGCGTAGCTGTGCCAGGTGAGGGCGGCCGGTTGCCCGTGAGGGGTGCCGACCGGGAAGCCGTCGGCCGGGTCCATGACGAACACCCCCGCGGCGATCATGCCGAACCCGGCGACGCGTACCAGTCGCGGCACCCACGTGCCTCCGGGGGCGCCGAGCAGGGCCCGTCGCAGGCCCGTCGCCCCCAGGGCGAGCAGGGTTCCGACGACCAGGAAGTCGGTGATCTGGAGCCACCCCAGGGATCCGTTGCTCAGCGCGCTCAACGGGTGGCGGGTGATGTCGAAGCCCTCGCGCAGAGCCGCCTGGGACAGGGCGACGGCCGCCCACACAGGGGTCGCCACGACCGCACAGGCGAGCAGGGAGCGGGTGGCTGTCCGGGTGTCGGTCCGGGTGTCGGTCCCGGTACGGGGGCGGGACGTGGGGGAGGAGGTGGTGGTCATGGTGGATGCCTCTCGGGTCGGTCTTTCCGGTTCTCGCCGACACGTCGATCCGCGAATGTGACAGGGAACGGCGACCGTTCCCTGTCACATCTCCTTGTTCGACGTGTTGTCGCAAGCACCGCACGACCGACGAGAGGGACCCCATGCGCTACCTGATGACGACCCGGCCTTCCGACACCGCTCCCGACGAGAACCTGTACGCCGAGATGGGCCGGTTCATCGAGGAGCTGTCCGCGGCCGGCGTCCTGCTGGCGACCGGCGGCCTGGAGCCGGGCGGGGTCCTGGTGACCTCGCTCGGCGACGAGATCACCGTGACGGACGGGCCGTTCACCGAGGCCAAGGAGGCCGTGGCAGGCTTCGCGCTGATCGAGGTCCGCTCCCGGGAGGAGGCCGTCGAACTGGCCCGCCGCTTCCGCGGGATCGTCGGTGACGGCGAGAGCGTGGTCCAGCAGGTCTTCGGCCCCTGACCCGCGGGCGCCGCCGCACCCGTACGGAATGCCCGGCCCCGGCTTGCGTACGAGCCGGGGCCGGTGCTGTGATCGTGCCCGTGCCGGACACCCATCGCACGATCGACGCCGTCTGGAAGCTGGAGTCCGCGAAGATCATCGCCGGGCTCACGCGGATGGTCCACGACGTCGGCCTCGCCGAGGAACTGGCCCAGGACGCACTCGTCGCCGCACTCGAACAGTGGCCCGTCTCCGGAATCCCCGACAACCCCGGCGCCTGGCTGACGACCACCGCCAAGCGACGGGCCGTCGACCACATCCGACGCGACCGGCGGCTGACGCACAAGCAGGAGCAACTCGCCCACGAGCTGGAACAGCACCGGGAACCCGAACAGGACGACGTCCTACGGCTGATGCTCATCTCCTGCCACCCCGTCCTGCCGACCGAGGCCCGGGCCGCGCTGACCCTCCGGCTGCTCGGCGGCCTGACGGCCGAGGAGATCGCCCGCGCCTTCCTCGTCACCGGAAGCGTGATCGCCCAGCGCATCGCCGCCGCCAAGCGGACCCTGGCCGAGCGGCGCGTGCCCTTCGACCTGCCCGACGAGGGAGAGTTGACCGGACGCCTCTCGTCCGTCCTGGAGGTCATCTACCTGATCTTCAACGAGGGCTACTCGGCGACCTCGGGCGACGATCTGATGCGACCCGGGCTCTGCCTCGAAGCCCTGCGGCTGGGCCGGCTGCTGGCGGAACTCGCGCCGCAGGAGGCCGAGGCCCACGCGCTCGTGGCCCTGATGGAGATCCAGGCCTCCCGCTCGGCCGCGCGCACCGGCCCGTCGGGTGAACCCGTACAGCTGCACGAGCAGAACCGCGGACGCTGGGACCAACTGCTCATCCGACGCGGGTTCACCGCGATGCTGCGCGCCCGTCAGGTCGGCGGTACGTCGCCGGGCCCGTACCTCCTCCAGGCGGCGATAGCCGTGTGCCACGCCCAGGCCCCCACCGCCGAGGACACCGACTGGGTCCGGATCGCAGGCCTGTACGAGGCCCTGGCGCGGCTGCTGCCGACCCCGGTCGTCCAACTCAACCGGGCCGTGTCGCTCGGGATGGCCCACGGGCCCCAGGCCGGCCTGGACCTGGTCGACTCCCTGCTCGCCGATCCCGCACTGCGTGACTACCACCTGCTCCCGAGCGTCAGGGGTGACCTGCTGGCGCGCCTCGACCGGCGGCACGAGGCGCGGCTGGAGTTCCACCGGGCGGCCGCCCTCACCCGCAACGCCGCCGAGCGCGCGTTCCTGGAGCGGCGCGCGGACGCCGTCACCGACACGGTCCCGGCCGGTCCCACGCTCGGGGAGGCCGCTCGCGCCTTCCTCGCCCGCGACGAGCCGGCCGCGGCGACGGTCCGCTCCTACGAACAGACCCTGCGGCGGCTGTGCCTGACCCTCGGCGACCGGCACCCCTTGGCCTCCCTGACCGCCGACCAGGTGGCGGGCGTCTTCGCGACGGCCTGGGGCGGGGCGGCGGCCAGGACCTGGAACCGGCACCGCTCGGCCGTGCGGTCCTTCGGCTCCTGGGCCCGCCTGGACGACCTCGCGGCGGAACTGGAGCGGCGCCCGGAGACCGCTTCCCCGGCGCCGACGCCGGACCCCGCCCGGCTCGACACGCTCTGGGACGACCCGGACCTGCCGCTGCGCGAACGCACGCTGTGGCGGCTCCTGCACGAGTCGGGGGCCGCCGTGAAGACGGTCCTCTCACTGAACGTCGAGGACCTGGACTTGGAGGACCGGCGTGCCCCGGCCGGCCGCACCTGGGTGAGCTGGCGCGCGGGAACCGCACGCCTGCTGCCCGCGCTGCTGGCGGGTCGGACCCGGGGACCGGTGTTCCTCTCCGAGCGGCGGCCCGGACCGGGCCGGACACCCGCACCCGCCGACCTGTGTCCGCAGACGGGCCGGCGCCGGCTCTCCTACGAGCGGGCCGAGTACCTCTTCAAAGAGGCCACCCGGCCCCTGGACCCGACGGCCGGCGGCTACACGCTGGGCCGGCTCAGGGGCCGCCCGGCGGAGCGCACGCCTCACATGCTCAGCGAGCGCGCGTAGTTGAGCTGCCCCATCACCCACTGGTAGGTGTACGCGTCCACCGCCGGGATCATCGTGGAGTGGTGGCGGCCGCCGCTGGTGACCGTGACCTGGATGTAGCCGGTGGTGGTCTTCTGCTTCATCAACAGGAAGAGCAGGCCGAGCAGGCAGAAGAGGAAGAAGATGATCGCCAGCACGATCGCGTGCGGCGGGATCTTCTCCTCGGTGCGCGAGAAGTCGGTCGCGTTCCACATCGCGCCCCTGAGCGGCATGTTGCCCGAGGGGGTGATGATCTGGTCCCCGGCCACGGTGATGTCACCGAGGGACAGACCGGCTCCGCCGACCGGGGCGGGAGCGTTGTACGCGGGGGCCGGGATGCCCGCGCCGCCGATGGTCGGCTGGTAGGCCGGGGGCGCCGGGTAGGGCTGCGGGTAGCCGTAACTGGCCTCGCCGGGCCCCCACCTGTAGTCGCCCTGGTCGGGGGTCGCGGGCATCCCGGGCTGACCGCCCTGGCCGGCGGGGTCGCTCGTGTACGGATTCGGCTGCTGCTCGCTCATGCCGTCGATCCTTCCACAGGGACTTGCGCCCCGTCCCCCCGGTCCCGCAACCAGGTCAGAGCGCCGCGCCCACCAGCGACATGAGGTGTCGACGCGTCAACTCGCGGTCCCTGCTTGCCGGAAGAAGGGAGTAGACGACCGTGCGCCGCCCACCCTCGGTGGCGAACACCCCGCTCGTGGAACGGCCCATGGAGCCGGTCTTGCCCCAGACCACCGTGCCGTCGATCTCGCTCCGCAGCAGCCCGCCCGCGCTGAAACGGTCCACCGCGCCCTCGGAGAGCGCCGGCATGGCGAACAACTCCCGCTGCTGGGCCGGCCTGAGCAGCCGGCCGCGCATCAGGTGGGTCATGAAGCGTTCCAGGTCCGGGGCGTTGGAGACCATGCCGCCCTCCGCCCAGGCCCACGGCTCGATCTCGTCGCCGTCGGCGAGCACCGGCCCGGGGACGGAGCGGTCCCCGGGCTTCGGGGAGTACGTGTGGCGCAGCCCGAGCGGGCGGGCGATGCGGCGCTGGACCTCGTCGGCGTAGGAGCGGCCGGTGACCTTCTCGACGACCATGCCGAGGAGGAAGTGGTTGACGCCGTTGTACTGCTGCGCGCGCACCGGGTACCGGGGCGCGGCGCACCTCGGATCGGTCCAGTGGGCGACGACCTGCGCCGGGGTCGGGGCCTCACCCGGCCCGAAGGCGACGCAGGGCTCCTGGATGCCGCTGGTGTGGCTCAGGAGCTGCCCGACGGTGATCGGCTTCCAGTGTGCCGGGAGGGTCCCCGGGAGCAGCTCCTGGACCGGTGTGGCCAGGGTGAAGCGGTCCTCGCCGACGAGTTGCAGGACCAGGGTGGAGGTGAACAGCTTCGTGATGCTGCCGATCCGGAAGTTCGCGGCGGGGTCCTGCGACAGCGGGCCCGTGGCCCGGGTCCAGGTGGGGCCCGTCCCGCCGACCCGGACCAGGGTGCCGCTCGCCATCGGGCCGGGCTCCATCAGTGCGGTCAGGGCGGCGGTGTCGACCGGGTGGTGCCCGCGGACGGTGCCGGTCACCGGTGCGGCATGCGGCTCGGCCGCCGAGGCCGGCAGGACGGCTCCGACGGTGACGGACGCGAGGGCCGCGCCGGTGAGGACCAGAGTGGTCCAGCGGGCCGGGCGGGCGGTGGCGGGCGCTGCGTACGGGGTCTTCGTCATGCCCACGAGTCTGCTGCGGTGAAGATCGACCGGCCATGAGGGAAGCCCCCCACCGGACCCTGAGGGGTCCCTGACCGCCGTCGGGGGCGAGCGCACCCTGAACGGCTACGCGCTGCGGGCGCCGCGCCGCATCGACCCGCGGCGGCGGACCGACCCGGCGTTGAAGGCGTTCGAGCGCAACGGCTTCCTGGTCAGGCTCGTCGCGCCGGTGGGCGGCTGATGGCCGGAAGGGAACGGCGAAGGCCCCGCCCCCGGACGAACCGGGGACGGGGCCCTCGCACACACGGACCGGAAGGTCAGAAGCGGCGCGTGATCAGCGCACGCTTGACTTCCTGGATCGCCTTCGTGACCTCGATGCCACGCGGGCACGCGTCGGTGCAGTTGAAGGTCGTGCGGCAGCGCCACACACCGTCCTTGTCGTTCAGGATCTCCAGCCGCTGCTCGCCGGCCTCGTCACGCGAGTCGAAGATGAAGCGGTGCGCGTTGACGATCGCCGCCGGGCCGAAGTACTGGCCGTCGTTCCAGAACACCGGGCACGAGGACGTGCACGCGGCGCACAGGATGCACTTGGTGGTGTCGTCGAAGCGCTCGCGGTCCTCGGCGGACTGCAGACGCTCACGCGTCGGCTCGTTGCCCTTGGTGACCAGGAACGGCATCACGTCGCGATACGCCTGGAAGAAGGGCTCCATGTCGACGACAAGGTCCTTCATCACCGTGAGGCCCTTGATGGCCTCGACGGTGATCGGCTTCTCCGGGTTGATGTCCTTGATCAGCGTCTTGCAGGCGAGCCTGTTCTTGCCGTTGATCCGCATCGCGTCGGAGCCGCAGATGCCGTGCGCGCACGAGCGGCGGAAGGTCAGCGTGCCGTCGAGGTCCCACTTGATCTTGTGGAGACCGTCGAGCACGCGCTCCTTCGGGTCGATCTCGACCTGGAAGTCCTGCCAGACCGACTCGTCCGAGATCTCCGGGTTGAACCGGCGGATCCGGAAGGTGACCGTGATGAACGGCGAGGCCGCGGCCGCGGCCTCCATCTTGTCCAGGGTGGGGGTGGCCATCAGTACTTACGCTCCATCGGCTGGTAGCGGGTGACGACGACGGGCTTGTAGTCCAGCCGGACGGAGTCCTTGCCGTCGTCGCCGACCTCGCGGTACGCCATGGTGTGGCGCATGAAGTTGACGTCGTCGCGGTTCGGGTAGTCCTCGCGGTAGTGACCGCCGCGGGACTCCTTGCGCGCCAGCGCGGACACGGCCATGACCTCGGCCAGGTCGAGCAGGTTGCCCAGCTCGATGGCCTCCAGCAGGTCCGTGTTGAAGCGCTTGCCCTTGTCCTGGACGGACACGTTCTTGTAGCGCTCGCGCAGCTCCGCGATCTTCTCGACCGCGGTCTTGATGGTCTGCTCCGTACGGAACACCATCACGCACGCGTCCATCGTCTCCTGGAGCTCCAGACGCAGTTCGGCGACCCGCTCGTTGCCCGTGGAGTTGCGCAGGCGCTCGACCTGGTCCGCGACGAGCTGCGCCGGGTTCTCCGGGAGCTCGACGAAGTCGTTCTCCTGGGAGTACTTCGCGGCGGCGATGCCGGAGCGCTTGCCGAAGACGTTGATGTCCAGCAGCGAGTTGGTGCCCAGGCGGTTCGCGCCGTGCACCGACACGCACGCGACCTCGCCGGCCGCGTACAGGCCCGGGACGACGGTGGTGTTGTCCGCCAGGACCTCACCCTCGACGTTCGTCGGGATGCCGCCCATCGCGTAGTGCGCGGTGGGCTGGATCGGGATCGGGTCCGTGTACGGCTCGATGCCCAGGTAGGTGCGCGCGAACTCGGTGATGTCCGGGAGCTTCGCGTCGAGCTGCTCCGGCGGCAGGTGCGTCAGGTCCAGGTACACGTGGTCACCGGCCGGACCGCAGCCGCGGCCCTCACGGATCTCGGTGTAGATGGAGCGCGAGACGACGTCACGGGACGCGAGGTCCTTCATGACCGGCGCGTACTTCTCCATGAAGCGCTCGCCGTCCTTGTTGCGGAGGATGCCGCCCTCACCGCGGGCGCCCTCCGTCAGCAGGATGCCCATGCGCCAGATGCCCGTCGGGTGGAACTGGAAGAACTCCATGTCCTCCAGCGGCAGGCCGCGGCGGTAGCAGGCCGCCTGGCCGTCACCCGTGAGGGTGTGCGCGTTGGAGGTCACCTTGAAGAACTTGCCGGTGCCGCCGGAGGCGTAGATGACGGCCTTGGCCTGGAACACGTGGATCTCGCCGGTGGCGAGCTCGTACGCGACCACACCGGCCGACTTCTTGACGCCGTCCTCCTCGACCAGGAGCTGGTCCAGGACGTAGAACTCGTTGAAGAACTCCACGCCCTCCTTGACGCAGTTCTGGTACAGCGTCTGGAGGATCATGTGACCGGTGCGGTCCGCGGCGTAGCAGGACCGGCGGACCGGCGCCTCGCCGTGGTTGCGGGAGTGGCCGCCGAAGCGGCGCTGGTCGATGGTGCCGTCCGGGGTGCGGTTGAACGGCAGGCCCATCTTCTCCAGGTCGAGGACCGCGTCGATGGCCTCCTTCGCCAGGATCTCGGCGGCGTCCTGGTCGACCAGGTAGTCACCACCCTTGACCGTGTCGAAGGTGTGCCACTCCCAGTTGTCCTCCTCCACGTTGGCCAGCGCGGCGGCCATGCCGCCCTGCGCGGCGCCCGTGTGGGAGCGGGTGGGGTAGAGCTTCGTCAGCACCGCGGTGCGGCTGCGCTTCGTCGACTCGATGGCGGCGCGCATGCCCGCGCCACCCGCGCCGACGATGACGGTGTCGTACTTGTGGATCTTCATTGGTTTCGCCTCAGCCCCGTTGCCTAGCGGATGTTCGGGTCGAAGGTGAAGATCACCAGCGTGCCCAGAAGGATGGTGAACACCGTGGCGGTGTAGAGCAGGCCCTTCAGCCACAGCCGCGTGTTGGCACGCTCCGCGTAGTCGTTGATGACGGTACGCAGACCGTTGGCGCCGTGCAGCATGGCCAGCCACAACATCAGCAGGTCCCAGACCTGCCAGAACGGGGAAGCCCAGCGGCCGGCCACGAAGGCGAAACCGATCTTGGACACGCCGCCGTCGAGCACCAGCTGGATCAGCAGGTGGCCGATGACCAGGACGACGAGCACGATGCCCGAGAGGCGCATGAAGAGCCACGCGACCATCTCGAAGTTCCCGCGGGTCGAGCGCGGGGTCTTGCCGGTCCGCTTGCGCGGGGCCTCGATGTAAGGCGCCGGGTTCTCGACGTCGTAGAGGGACACGCCCTCCACGTCACCGACGCCCTTTTCGAAAGAAGTGTCAGAAGACATGCGTGTCACTTCCCGAACAGTTCAAGGTAGGCGTGGCCCAGGACGGGGTAGAGAGCCCCGACCATCAGCACGATCCAGACGCCCACGACGGTCCAGAGCATCTGCTTCTGGTAGCGCGGGCCCTTGGACCAGAAGTCCACGGCGATGACACGGAGACCGTTGAGCGCGTGGAACAGGATGGCGGCGACGAGGCCGTATTCCAGCAGCGCGACGATCGGAGTCTTGTAGGTAGCCACGACATCGTCGTACGCCTCGGGGGAGACGCGGACGAGAGCGGTGTCGAGGACGTGTACGAACAGGAAGAAGAAAATGAGGACGCCGGTGACTCGATGAGCCACCCAGGACCACATTCCTTCCCGGCCGCGGTACAACGTTCCAGCCGGCACGGAAAACCCTCCGGAAGCGGGGCGGGGGCCAGCCGGCTTCTTTGTCGGTCGGGCCCGGCCGGGTACGGTCCTCCGGCCCCGGACATCGTAGCGACGCTTTGTCGGTTCCCTTGCGCGGGGGCCATCGGTGTGATCAAACAGGCACGTACGGGCTATCCCACAGGGGCGAATAGCCCGATTTCCGTGGCAGTCAGCCCATCCGGCGAGGTCAGCCGGCGTGTCAGATCCCGGAGCCGGGCCTGCGCGACACGCCGTAGCTCGTCCGAGGAGATCGAGCGCTCCTCGTCGACCTCGTGGCCCATCCGGCGGCGGATCGCGCCCAACAGCTGGTCGGCCTGCTCCTCCGGCGGGTGTCCGTCGAGGCAGATCACGAAGGCGTGGCCGAACTTCCGTTCGTACTCCGCGTGGGCCGCGTCGAGGGCCAGCAGGGCGGCGTACGAAGCCCCGTGGTCCAGTTCGGCCGAGCGCTCCGCGGCCAACGCCTCGGTCAGATCGCCCTGCGAGAGGTCGTACGAGGCCTCGTCCGCGGCGGCGAGCAGGGCGCCGGGATCCGGGTAGGGGCGGTGCGCCGCCACCCGGTGCGCCCACCGCCGGCTCCCGCAGCACTGCAGCAGGACGGCCTGGGCGACATCGGGGGACAGGGCGTTGAACCGCATCAGTCCGAAGCCGTGCGAAGGATCGGAACGTCCCCCGGCTCCGGTCCGGGAGGTGCGCCCTGGGGCCTGTGCCGGAAGGTGGCTGGACAGCAGGGGGCTCCTCGGGGCGCGGCGGGGGTGTACCGCCACGCTATCGACGCAGGGCAGGCTGTGGCGTACCGATACGGGGATTTCACCCGGAAGTGAGCCGAAAGGATGACGTGAGCGTCACGGGCAGGCATGGTGAGGGGCCTGGGAAGGGGAGGGCGACCGAGGCCGCCACCCCCCACAGGAGAGGCCCCGGTCGCCATCCGTCACGGGCTCGTGCGACAAGCCCGTACCCATGTCAGCGCCTCGGGTGCGTTTTGTGTCACACCTCGCTCCGCACAGGATTGGTTGCACGTTGTATCACTCGTGGACGAGAGGTGCTTGAAAGCCGTAACGTGCTGATTTGCGCCACACGTACAGGACAGTGAACGGGTTGGGGACTTTGCTGGGGGACGACGCGGAGCTGACCGCCGCGGTGCTCGCGGCACAGGACGGCGACGAGAACGCGTTCCGTGCTGTGTACCGCGCCGTGCACCCACGGCTGCTCGGGTACGTACGCACGCTCGTCGGGGACGGCGACGCGGAAGACGTGACCTCCGAAGCCTGGCTGCAGATCGCCCGCGACCTCGACTCCTTCACCGGCGACGCCGACCGCTTCCGTGGCTGGGCGGCCCGCATCGCCCGCAACCGCGCCCTCGACCACATCCGCATGCGCGGCCGCCGCCCCGCCATCGGGGGCGACGACACCGAGCTGACGAGCTGGGCCGCCGAGAGCGACACCGCGGGCGCGGCCATGGAGGCCCTCTCCACCGGCCGGACCATGGCGCTCATCGCGCAGCTTCCGCAGGACCAGGCCGAGGCCGTCGTCCTACGGGTCGTGGTCGGCCTGGACGCCAAGAGCGCGGCCGAGACCCTGGGCAAGCGGCCCGGCGCCGTACGGACCGCGGCCCACCGGGGCCTGAAGAAGCTGGCCGAGCTGCTCGGCCCCGAGGGCGGCTCCGCGCCGGACCCGGACACCGGCTCGGATCCGGGCGCGGCGGTCGGCCATAATGCCCGTGGCCAGGCCTGGGGCGCCGGAGGCGGGAGGGATCTCGACGCCGTACCCGCGCAACGCGGCCGAGGCGGGGGCTTCGTAGAACAAACCGGTGTGACGGATTCACGTTGGCGGACGCAGAAGGACATGTGATGGCCGACGAGCGCAACAGGTGGCTGGACGAAGCCGCTGCGGAAAAACTGCTGCGCGGCGAACCGGTGGAACCTGTGGGGCCGGCCGCCGATCAGCGTGCCCGCGAGGAGGCGGCCCGGCTCCGTGCTGCCCTGGACGTCCTGGGTGGCGTGAACGCGCCGCTGCCCGCGGGCGCGGAACTGCCCGGTGAGGCCGCCGCGGTGGCCGCCTTCCGTACGGCCCGCGGCGGCACGCGCCCGGTCGCGGCGCCCGGCGTGGCGGCCGACGCGGCGGCCCCGTCCGACGAACCCCTGGTCGATCTCGGCCGCATCGTTCCCGTGCCCGCCCCCCGGCGTCGCCGCGCCGTGAGCTTCGGCCTGGCGGCGGCCCTGGCCAGTGTCGCCGTGGGCGGACTGGCCGCCGCGGCGGGCGCCGGGCTGTTGGAGCGGTCCCGGGTCGACAGCGCGGGACCCGGTCCGGCGATGTCCGTGAGCGCCGGCGAGGACCCGGCTCCGGGCATCGGCAGCGGAGCGCCGAGCGCCGGTCCGAAGCCGACCCTCACCCCGCAGCCGAATGGCTCGAATCCGACGTCCGCCACGGGGACGGCGCAGCCGCCCGGTACGGACGGGCGCGCCGCGACACCCGGGACCGGCGCGGGCGCCGGCGCCTCAGCGGGTTCCTCGGCGACGGCCGGCGCGGGCAAGGACGTGCAGGGCGGCACCGGCGCCACGGGTGGTATCGGTGGCAAGGACATCGACCGGGACACCTTCGGCGGCGGCACCACGGGCGGCAAGGACCGCGACCGCGACGGTGAGACCCGTCTCAAGGTCGCCGACCTCTGCACGGAGTTCAAGGCGGGTCGGCTCGACGAGGCGCGCCGCGAACGGCTCTCGCGTCTGGCCAACGGACTCACCCGGATCCCGGACTACTGCAAGTCGGTGCTCGACGACGGAGGCGCCGGCGGCAAGCGCAGCGACACCCAGCTGGGGGGCGGGACGCTCCGGGCCCCGACCCTGACGCCGACGCTTCCGCGGGGTTCGGTCGACCTGCGCACCGGCCGCTGACACATGTGCTGACCTGCCTGTAACACTTTTCGAACCGGCGGCGCAGTACATATCGAGCCGACTGGTCATCGGCCGCGCATGAGCCGGGGTTCCCCCCGTACCCCTGGGCTCTGCGCAACCGGCGCGGGCGGGGCACGTTCCCCCGGCCCTGCCCGCGCCCATGACGTTCGGACCGGAAGAAGCCCGAGGCGATCGCCTCGGGCTTCTTGCTTGCCGCTCACCTGCCGTGGGGACGGGCTCCGGCTCCGGGACGGGCTCCGGCTCCGGTGACATCACCAGTAGACGACGACCTTGTCGCCGACCTGGACCTGGTCGAACAGCGCCGACAGCTTGCCCTTGTCCCGGACGTTCACGCAGCCGTGCGAGGCCCCGTTGTAGCCGCGGGCCGCGAAGTCGGCCGAGTAGTGCACCGCCTGGCCGCCGCTGAAGAACATCGCGTACGGCATCGGCGTGTGGTAGATCGTCGACGTCCACTCCTTGGCCTTCCAGCCCACGTTGAACACGCCCTCGCGGGTCGGGGTGTTCTCGGAGCCGAAGCGCACGTCCATCGTCGAGACGACCTTGCCGTCGATCATCCAGGCGAGGGTGCGGCTCTCCTTGCTGATGCACATGACGCGGCCCTGCATGCAGCGCGGGTCCGGGGCGTCGACCTCGTTGACGGTCGAGGGGCGCAGCTCGTCGGCGGTGGGCTTCTTGCTCGCGGCCTGGATCTTCTTCCAGGTGGCGTCGTCGACCGAACCGGAGGCGGTCAGCCCGTTCTTCGACTGGAAGGTCTTGACCGCGGCGGTCGTCTTCGAGCCGTAGAAGCCGGTCGGTGCGACCGATATCAGCTTGAGCTGGCGCAGCCGGGCCTGGAGCTCGCGCACCTGGTCGCTCTCGTCGCCGTTGGCCATGATCGCCTTCACCGCGGGCGAAGGGGAGGTGGAGGAGGAGGCCGACGCGGAGGCGGAGGCGGACGGCGACGCGGAGGTCTCGCCGGGCTTGCCGTCGGTGGTCGGGGAGGCTTCGGGGGAGGTGCCCGCCGTGGGCGAGGACGAAGCCGAGGAGGCGGAGGCGACAGGCTCCGTCTTCTGCGGTCCGCAGGCGGTCGCGGCGAGTGCGACGGCGGTTGCCACCCCGATCGTGCGGATTATGACTCTCTGGCGCTGCATTGCAGTCCCCCCGGTTTCTACGTCGTGTATCTAGGTGATGCTCCGCGTGCGTGGACAGTTGCACTCGGCTCCGGGATGTTGCGCCATTGTGACCGGCAGCCGTCCGCGGCCTTACGAAGCGATACGCGGTCGCCGAACCCCGGCGGTGGTTCGGGGGAGGTTCTACCAGTCCTGGGCCCGTTTGCTCCACGGAGGACCACGTCACATGGCACAGACCGAGAGCGGAATTCCCGTCGAACCCGTCTACGGACCGGCCGACCTGACGGGATGGGACCCGGCGGCCGCACTCGGACAACCGGGTGACTTCCCCTACACGCGGGGGATTTATCCGAACATGTACACCGGTCGCCCGTGGACGATGCGGCAGTACGCCGGCTTCGGCACGGCCGCGGAGTCCAACGCCCGCTACCGGCAGCTCATCGAGGGCGGCGGCACCGGGCTGTCCGTCGCCTTCGACCTGCCGACCCAGATGGGGCACGACTCCGACGCCCCCCTCGCGCAGGGCGAGGTGGGCAAGGTCGGCGTCGCCGTCGACTCGCTCGACGACATGCGCACGCTGTTCGACGGGATCCCCCTCGACCGGGTCTCCACCTCGATGACGATCAACGCGCCCGCCGCGCTGCTCCTGCTGCTCTACCAACTGGTGGCGGAGGAACAGGGCATCTCGGGCACGCAGCTGACGGGGACGGTCCAGAACGACGTGCTGAAGGAGTACATCGCGCGCGGGACGTACATCTTCCCGCCCGGCCCCTCGCTCCGGCTGACGGCCGACACCTTCCGCTACTGCCGGGCCGAGATCCCCCGGTGGAACACCATCTCCATCTCCGGCTACCACATGGCCGAAGCCGGCGCCTCGCCCGCGCAGGAGGTGGCCTTCACCCTCGCCGACGGCATCGCCTACGTCCGTACGGCCCTGGCCGCCGGGATGGCGGTCGACGAGTTCGCCCCCCGGCTCTCCTTCTTCTTCGTCGCCCGCACCACCCTGCTGGAGGAGGTCGCGAAGTTCCGCGCGGCCCGGCGCATCTGGGCGCGCGTCATGCGGGAGGAGTTCGGGGCCCGGGACCCGAAGTCGCTGATGCTGCGCTTCCACACCCAGACCGCCGGGGTCCAGCTCACCGCGCAGCAGCCGGAACTCAATCTCGTACGGGTGGCCGTGCAGGCCCTGGCCGCCGTTCTCGGCGGCACCCAGTCGCTGCACACCAACTCCTTCGACGAGGCGATCGCGCTGCCCACCGAGAAGTCCGCCCGCCTCGCCCTGCGCACCCAGCAGGTCCTCGCGTACGAGACGGACGTGCCGCACACCGTGGACCCCTTCGCCGGGTCGTACGCGGTGGAGCGGATGACGGACGAGCTGGAGGCGGCGACGCTCGCGCTGATGCGCCGGATCGAGGACCAGGGCGGGGCGGTGGCCGCGATCGAGGCCGGCTTCCAGAAGGCCGAGATCGAGCGGAACGCCTACCGCATCGCGCGGGAGACCGAGAGCGGGGAACGCGTGGTGGTCGGGGTCAACCGCTTCACGCTGGAGCGCGAGGAACCGTACGAACCGCTGCGCGTGGACCCGGCGATCGAGGCACGCCAGTGCGCGGCGCTGGCCCGGCTGCGGGCGGAGCGAGGCGAGGCGGCGGTGACCGCGGCGCTCGCCGCGCTGAAGGAGGCGGCGGCCGGGACGGCGAACGTGCTGTACCCGATGAAGGAGGCGCTGCGCGCCCGGGCCACGGTGGGCGAGGTGTGCGGCGCACTGCGGGAGGTCTGGGGGACGTACGAGCCCACCGGTTCCACCTGGTGAAACACAGTGGCACGACAGGTGCAACCTTGTGGGACACTCCTGCGCATGCTGGGTGTGACAGATCTTCCGACCTATCTCGCCGGCCTGGTGCTGATCATTCTGCTGCCGGGCCCGAACTCCCTCTACGTGCTCTCCGTGGCCGCCCGTCGCGGAGTGCGCACCGGGTACAAGGCCGCCGCCGGGGTGTTCACCGGCGACGCCGTGCTCATGCTGCTGACCGCTGTGGGCGCCGGGGCCCTGCTGCGGGCGAGCCCGCTGGTGTTCACCGTGGTGAAGTTCCTCGGCGCCGGCTACCTGGCGTGGCTGGCCGTGGGGATGATGCGGGGCGCCTGGGCGCTGTGGCGTACGCGCGCGGAGCGGGCCGAGGCGGAGGCGGCCGCCCCCGCCGACCCGGCCGAGAACGAGCGGCCCTACCGGCGGGCGCTGCTGATCAGTCTCCTCAACCCGAAGGCCATCCTCTTCCTGATGTCCTTCTTCGTGCAGTTCGTGGACCCGTCCTACGCCTACCCGGCGCTGTCCTTCCTGCTCCTGGGCGGTCTGCTGCAGACCGGCAGCTTCCTGTACCTGACGATGCTGATCTTCGGCGGCACCCGCCTCTCGGCGGCCTTCCGGCGTCGCAAGCGGCTGTCGGCCGGGGCCACCTCGGCGGCGGGCGTGCTGTTCCTCGGCTTCGCGGCCAAGCTCGCCGTCAGCTGAGGTCCTTCAGCTGACGACGCGGCGCAGCCACCCCATCCGCCGTACGACCCGGCGCACCGCCGGGCTGCGCGGCAGGAACGACAGCTGCGCCGGGAGGCCGCCGGGCAGGCCGAGCGTGGTCAGCCGGCGGCGGGTGAAGTACCGCCAGGTGCGCGGGGTCAGGCGCTTGGCCAGGTAGGCCTCGGCCGCCGGCCGGCGGGCGGCCAGGATCTGGGGCTGCATCGTGAACCCGATGGCGGTGAGCAGCGCGGCCGGCTCCGCCCGGACCTGCTCGGGGGTCGGCGGCGTCCAGGTGCGGACCGCCTCGGCGTCGGCGAGGTCCGGCAGCAGGGCGTCCACCAGGGCCAGCGGGACCCGGTTGCTGTTCGGGTACGGGGTCAGCGCGGCCAGCACCGCGTCGGTGCCGGTCCGGGCCACCGGAAGTCCGTACAGCGTGGCGGCGGTCAGCAGTCCGGTGGAGAAGCAGCCGACGACCAGCGCCGGGCGCAGCCGCTGGTAGAGGGTCTCGGCCAGGACCGGGGCGGCAATCACCGTCAGCCGGGCGCCGAGCCGTTCGGCCTCCTCCACGGCCCGGCGGCAGTACGCGGCCGGGGCTCCGGGGTGCGGTTTGAAGACCAGCTCCCGGTGGCCCAAGGCGTGCGCGCCCCGGACCATCGACACGTGCAGCTCCTCCTCCTCGGCCAGGGTCATCAGGTCGAGCGCGGAGAGGTACTGGCCCAGCAGCAGGGCCGGGGGCCCGGCCGGCTCGGGTGCCGCGTCCGCGGTGGCCTCGGCGAGCTCCGCGAGGACCTTGAGGAAGGGCTCCGTCGGCACCAGTTCCACCCGTACCCCGAACTCCGTCAGCAGCAGCGGCTCCAGGCCGGGCACCAGGTCCAGGTGGAGCACCCGCCGCACCCGCATCCCGAGCTGCGGGTCGAGGCGGAAGCGGGTGGGGCCGTAGCTCATGAGCCCGTCGGCGTAGACGTCGACGGCCGCGCCCGGGAAGAGCCGGCACAGGCTCTGGGCCGGCGGGACCTGGAGGGATTCCACGATCAGCTCGATCCGGTCCTCGCCCAGGTGCCACAGCGAGCGCAGCTGCCGCTCCCAGATCGGGACGTCCTCCGCGCGCGGGGCCCAGGTGCTGGGGTGCTGCGGCTCGATGACGCGGTTCCAGTCGAGGACCTCGTCGAAGCGGGAACGCAGGGCGGCGAAGCCCGGCATGTCCGTGACCCCCAGGGTGACCTCGGCGGTGACGGCGTGGTTGCTCGTCAGCAGGATGCGCCGGCCGGCCGGTGGGAAGGAGCCCGCGTCGATGCCCGCCGCGAGCGTGGCCGCACCGTAGAGGGTGGAGGCCAGGAAGATCTGGGTGGGCATCAGACGCTTGCTCCTGACGGGGCCGCCTTGCGCGCGGGGGCGATGGCACGGCGGCCGGTGCGCAGGCGGCGCAGCACGGTGGAGCGTTCGACGTCCATGGAATCCAGGACCTGGTCCAGTACGCCCTGCGGCATGCGGCCGAGCGCGGCCGTGCTCATCGTACGGAGTTTCTTGGCCACGTCCGGCTCGAACCTTTCGATGGACCCCACATGGTGGGCGATAATTGCACAATAGGTCCGGACGGCTTTCGGGAGCAGTCGATCGCATTCCCGGTCGGCCATGACCTCGGCGAGCACCTGATCGAATGCACGGATGAAATCGAGCTGTCGTTCGTCCCCGACTTGCGTCAAAGAGGTGGACACTCCACGCCGGTAGAAGACGCCCGGCAGTCCGACCGCGGCGAAGGATTCCGCCTCCCGGTGCAGCCGCCAGATCCACGGCCGGTCCTCCGCGGTCCGTAGCCCGTCGGTGAAGTGCAGCACCCCGCGGTCCAGCAGGCGCCGGTGGTACATCCCCGCCCAGGCGTACGGGTAGTCCACCGAGGTGGCCCGGTCGGCGGGCAGGATCGCGGTGCGCGGCGCGGCGACCACCGCCTCGGGGCCGTAGGGGACGCGCTGCACGCTCCGCGACCTGCCCGTGCACCGCACATGGTCCGTCCGGACGAAGTCGCAGCTCAGGGCCTCTATGGCGGCCAGGGTCCGGGCCAGGTGGCCGGGCGCCAGCCAATCGTCCCCGTCCAGGAACGTCAGGTACTCGCCGCGGGCCGCGTCCAGACCGGTGTTGCGCGCGGTGGCGAGGCCCCCGTTGCGCTCGTGTCTGAGATGGACCGCTCCCGGCAGCTCGCGCGCCGCCCGTTCCAGCAGGTCGGGCGTCCCGTCCGTCGAGCAGTCGTCGACGAGCAGGAACTCGAAATCCTCCCGGGCGTTGAGTTCGAGACTCTTCAGGGCGTCCGGTGCGTATGTCTGCACGTTGTAGAACGGCACGACAACAGAGAGCTTGGGCACCCGCGAGACATTAGGGCGCCGCCCGTCATTCACTGTGGCCCGGACGCGGATTCCGTGTGAACGGAGCGGGGCGGGAGAGTTAACCCGTACGCTTTCGCATTTCGTAGACGCGTTGTTAACCCGCTGTTGTGCGGTCGTTGGGCCGATCACCGAAATCGCGGAATAGCTTCTGCCGCGTGCCAGAACGCAAACGCGTCGCCGTACTCGCCGATTCCGATACGCGATGGAAATGGGGCGCACTCACCGCCCGCCGTCTCGTGCCCGACCACCAGCTCACCGGATTCCTGCTGCGCGGCCGCGCCACCCCCACCGCGCGCCAGCTCGGCGAGGTGGGGGTGCGGGCCGAGCGGCTGTCCGAGGTGACCTGCGCCGAGTTCCTCGCCGAGATCGAACGCGAGCGCTACGACGTGGTCGTCCTCGCGCTCGTCGGCGGGGCCGTCCAGGCCGTCCTGCACGGGGCCCGCGCCCTGTGGCCCGCCCCGGCCCGGCGCCCCGTACTCGTCACCGGCTACGTGGGCGTCGTCTACGAGAAGCTCGCCGACGGGCTGCTGCTGAGGCACGGCGCCGACCTCGTGCTCGCCAACTCCCGCCACGACGCGCGGCGGTTCCGCGCCGTGTACGAGGGGGTCGGCGCGGACGCCGCCGCCGTCACCGAGACCGCGCTGCCCTTCCTGGGCGGAGCGCCGTACGAGCCGGCCGGGAGCCGGGCCCACACGGTGGTCTTCGCCGTCCAGCCTTCTGTGCCCGACAGCCGCGCCGACCGCGCCTACCTGCTGGAACGGGCCGCCGGCCACGCCCGCAAGCACCCCGACCGGGAGGTGTTGATCAAGCTGCGGAGCAGGCCCGGGGAGCACACCACACACCTGGAGGAACAGCCGTACCAGCGGCTCGCGGAGCGGCTCCCCGGCGGACTGCCCGCCAACTGCCGCCTGGTGTACGGGAACATGGGCGAGGTGCTGGACGGCGCCGACCTGCTGGTCACCGTCTCCTCCACCGCGGCCCTGGAATCCCTGCACCGGTCCATCCCGACGGCGATCCTCACCGACCTCGGCATCCGCGAGACGCTCGGCAACCACCACTTCCTCGGCTCCGGCTGCCTCGCCTCCTGGGACCAGCTCGACTCCGGGCTCCTGCCGACCGGTGATCCGGTCTGGCTGGCGGCGCAGGGCGTACTCCCGGCCGCGTCCGGGAGCGGCCCCGGCGACCCCCTGGCAGCGGCCTCCGGACCGGGCCTGTCCGCCGGGCCCGACGCAGCCGCGGAGCACGACCCCTACGCCGTCGCCCGGGCCAAGGTCGCCGGCCTGCTCGCCGCGGCCCGGCTTCCCTCGCCCGCCCCCTACTACACGCGCACCACCGCCCCCGGATACCTCCCCGGGATCCTCGCCCGCCACCACCTGGCGCCCGACGGCACCCCGCTGCCCGGCGCGGTGCGCCCGGCCGCGGGGGAGTCCCGGCTGCGCCGCCGGCTGCGCGGCCACCTCCGGGAGGCCGCCCGCGGGGCCTACCGGCACGGCGTGCAGCGCGTGGCTCCGGTGATCCGCAGGCTGGGGGAGCTGTGAGGGTCCTCGCCGTCATCCCGGCCCGCGGCGGCTCCAAGGGAGTGCCGGGCAAGAACCTCGCCGAGGTCGCCGGCGTCCCGCTCGTCGCCCGCGCCGTCCTGGCCTGTCGGGCCGCGCCCACCGTCACCGACGTGGTGGTCTCCACCGACTCGGAGTCCATCGCCGCCGCCGCCCGCGCCGCCGGAGCCGACGTCATCGCCCGCCCCACCGCGATCTCCGGCGACACCGCGAGCAGCGAGGCCGCCGTCCTGCACGCGCTCGCCACGTTCGAGGAACTGCACTCCCTCGCCGTGGACGTGGTCCTCCTCGTCCAGTGCACCAGCCCCTTCCTCACCACCTCCGACGTCGAGTCCGTCGCCGTCGCCGTCGCCTCCGGGGAGGCCGACTCGGCCCTGACCGTGGCCCCGTTCCACGGCTTCCTCTGGCGGGAAGGGGCCGACGGCTCCGGAACCGGCGTCAACCACGACCGGGCGTACCGCCCTCGGCGCCAGGACCGGCCGCAGGACCTGCTGGAGACGGGCGCCGCCTACGCCATGGACGCCACCGGCTTCCGCGGCGCCCGGCACCGGTTCTTCGGCCGCACCCTCCCCGTCGCCACCGATCCCGCCCGGGTCCTGGAGATCGACGACCCGCACGACCTGACCCGCGCCCGACTGCTCGCACCCCTGCTCGACCCGCGCCCCACACCCCTCGCACCTCTCACACCCCTCGCACCCGGTACTCCCCGTACATCCCCGCACCGAAGGACGCCCCCTGCCATGACGAGCACCCCCGACCCCCGCCTGCGCACCTTCGGCTCCCGCACCGCGGGCCCCGGCCGCCCCGTCTACGTCGTCGGCGAGATCGGCATCAACCACAACGGCGACCTCGGCAACGCCTTCGCCCTCATCGACGCCGCCGCCGAAGCGGGCTGCGACGCCGTGAAGTTCCAGAAGCGCACCCCGGAGATCTGCACCCCGCGCGACCAGTGGGACATCGAACGCGACACCCCCTGGGGCCGGATGACCTACATCGACTACCGCCACAAGGTCGAGTTCGGCGAGGACGAGTACCGCGCCATCGACGACCACTGCGCCAAGCGCGGGATCGACTGGTTCGCCTCCCCGTGGGACACCGAGGCCGTCGCCTTCCTGGAGAAGTTCGACGTCCCCGCCCACAAGGTGGCCTCCGCCTCCCTCACGGACGACGAGCTGCTGCGCGCCCTGCGCGCCACCGGCCGCACCGTCGTCCTGTCCACCGGCATGTCCACCCCGCACCAGATCCGCCACGCGGTGGAGGTGCTCGGCAGCGCCAACATCCTTCTCTGCCATGCCACTTCGACGTACCCGGCGAAGGTCGAGGAGCTCAACCTGCGGGTGATCAACACCCTTCGGGAGGAGTACCCGAACGTCCCGATCGGCTACTCCGGCCACGAGACGGGCCTGCAGACCACCCTCGCGGCCGTCGCCCTCGGCGCCACCTTCGTCGAGCGCCACATCACCCTCGACCGCGCCATGTGGGGCTCCGACCAGGCCGCCTCCGTCGAGCCCGGCGGCCTCACCCGCCTGGTCCGCGACATCCGCACCATCGAGACCGCCCTCGGCGACGGGATCAAGCGCGTCTACGAGTCCGAGCTCGGCCCCATGAAGAAGCTCCGCCGCGTCCGGGGCGAGTTGGCCGCCGTCTGACCCGAGGTCCGGCGCGTACGAGATCCGCCCCCCGACAAGGAGCACGTGGTGACCCCCTCCGCCCCCGCCGCCCCCTCCGCAGCCACCCTCGCGTTCGTCGAGAGTCCCGTCCAGCTCCTGAACGTGCTGGAGTGGGCGTACGCACGCCCCGGAGCGCAGCCGCAGCTGGACGGCGTCCCGCGCCAGCGGGGGCGCCGGGCCGGCGGGGCGGACCTGCCCGGGCCCGCCCCCCGGCCGGCGGGCGCCGCGTCCCCCCTGCGGATCGTCGTCCTGCCGCCCACCGACCCGATGTCCCGCGGCCAACTGCGCCGGGTGGCCGCACTGGCCCGGGACGAGGGGCACGAGGTCCGGTGGCAGGAGGCGCGCGGCAGCCGGTTCGCGCCGCTGAAGGCGCTGGCCGCGCTGGCGCGCGACGTGCGCGCCGCGCGCACGGTCGTCGTCGGCGACCCCTTCTCGCGCTACGTCCAGCTGCTGCTCACCCTGGTGCGGGCCGAGGAGCTCGTGGTGGTCGACGACGGCACCGCCACCATGGAGTTCATGGCCCAGACCGCCCGCGGCGAACGCCTCGTACGGTGGCACCGGGTCGGGGGCGGCGGACTGCCCGGCCGGATCCGCGAGCTGGCGTACGCGCCCGTCTCGGCGACCGCCCGCCGCCGCTTCACGCCGGCCGCGCACAGCGGCCACCGCGTCGAGGTGTTCAGCTCGATGCCCGTCACCGCCCACGGCGGGATGACGCTGCGGGTCAACGACTTCGCCTGGACCCGCGCCCGGTTCGGCCCGCCCCGCCTGACCAGGGGCACCGACCTGGTCGGCACCTCCCTCGTGGAGACCGGGGTGGTGGATCCGGACCGCTATCTGGACGCGGTGCGCGCCCTGACCCTGGAACACGGCGCCACCCGCTACTTCGCCCACCGCCGCGAGTCCCCGGAGAAGCTGCGCGCACTGAGCCGGGCGACCGGGCTGGAGATCGTACGCCCGGACCTGCCGCTGGAGCTGATCGCCCGGCGCGGTCCCGTCGGCCGGACGATCGTCAGCTTTCCGTCCACCGTCGTCCACACGCTGCCGTACGCCCTGACCGGTACCGGTGTCACGGTGGCCGTCTGCGACGTGGATCCGGCGTGGCTCACCGGGTCCGCCTCCCCGCGCGCCCGCAGCTTCCTCGCCGGGGTCACGGACACCGCCCGTGATGTGCGCAGACTGCCTGCGCAGGTGGCTCCCACGGCCTGATGAGCGCGCGAGTTTACCCCCGGGCGCATCCGGTCATGCGTCCAGAGGTCGGGTTTCTTTCCCCTAACGGCATGAACTTTTCGTGATCCCCGGCCAGTTGACCCGTCCGTGGGCCTACCCTTCAACGGGTGAACCAGTTGATGTCCCGCGAGTCCCAGACCGCCCAGCCCGCCGCGTCCGACCGGCCCGAGCTGCCCGGCAAGCTTCCGGACCACCTGCGTACCGAACTGATCGCCTTCCGCCGGGACTTGCACATGCACCCGGAGCTCGGACACCAGGAATTCCGTACCACCGCGGCGATCAAGGCCCGGTTGGAGCAAGCCGGCCTGCGACCACGGGTGCTGAACTCCGGCACGGGCCTGATCTGTGACGTCGGCACCTGGGACGGGGGCCGGCCGATGCTGGCCCTTCGCGCGGACATCGACGCCCTGCCCATCCCGGACGCCAAGACGCACGTCCCGTACCGCTCGACCTTCCCGGACCGCGCCCACGCCTGCGGCCACGACGTGCACACCGCCGTGGTCCTCGGCGCCGGCCTGGTCCTCGCCGAGCTCGACCGGCAGGGGCTGCTGCCCCGCCCGGTGCGGCTGCTCTTCCAGCCCGCCGAGGAGGTGCTCCCGGGCGGGGCCACCGACGCCATCGGGTCCGGGGTCCTGGACGGCGTCGGCCGGATCGTCGCCGTGCACTGCGACCCCCGGGTCGACGCGGGGCGCATCGGGCTGCGGGCCGGCCCCATCACCTCCGCCTGCGACCGGCTGGAGGTCACCCTCTCCGGCGCCGGCGGGCACACCGCGCGGCCGCACCTGACCACCGACCTGGTGACGGCCGCCGCCCGGGTGGCCGTCGACGCCCCGGCCCTGCTGGCCCGCAGGATGGACGCCCGCTCGGGCATGTCCGTCACTTGGGGCCGGATCGAGGCCGGGCACGCCTGCAACGTGATCCCGATGCACGCCGAGCTCTCGGGCACCGTGCGCTGCCTGGACCTGAACGCCTGGCACGAGGCGCCGGACATGATCCACGCGGCGATCGACGAGATCGCGACCATGCACGGCGCCAAGTTCGAGATCAACCACGTGCGCGGAGTGCCCCCGGTCGTCAACGACCCGGTGATCACCGAGCTGCTGCGCGAGGCGATGGGGGTCCGCTGCGGAGCGGAGTCGGTCGAGGACACCGAGCAGAGCCTGGGCGGGGAGGACTTCTCCTGGTACCTGGAGCACGTGCCGGGCGCGATGGCCCGCCTCGGCGTGCGTACTCCGGGCGACAGCGCCAAGCGTGACCTGCACCGGGGCGACTTCGACGTGGACGAGTCCGCGATCGCCGTCGGCGTGGAGTTCTTCACGGCCGCGGCGATGATCGACGGGCTCCGCGCGGTGGCCACGAGGTAGCCGCGGGACCGTCGAGAAGCAGCCGGCGGGCGAAACTCCTTACAACATCCGCGGGGCTCCCGGTGGGCGTGTCCAGCCCTTGGTACACAAGGGCTGGGCGCAGAAGGAGTTACCGATCGGTCACTGTCCGGTTCACGACGATCCGATAACGACTCATGAACGGGCCTTTAACTGACATCTACGCGCGTTACGATCGCCGCGAAACCAGCGCCGGTCGTGGCGCTTCGGTCAGGTTTTGAAGGAGCCTCCCCTTGCGCCGGATCACCAGGATCGCCACCGTGGGCATCGCGTCCGCGGCGCTGGCCCTCTCGGCCACCGCCTGTGGCGGAAAGAAGTCGTCGGACGCCTCGTCCTCCCCCTCGGAGTCGGGTCAGAAGTCCGCTGCCATCGCGTACGACATCGGTGGCCGTGGCGACCAGTCGTTCAACGACGCCGCCTACGCCGGCCTGAAGAAGGCCGAAACCGATCTCAAGATCAAGACCGCCGAGGCGGAGCCCACCGACGGCGAGGGCGAGGCCGACAAGGTCCAGCGCCTCACCGAGCTGGCCCGCAAGGGCAACAACCCGGTCATCGGCGTCGGCTTCGCCTACGCCCCGGCCATCAAGAAGGTCGCGCCGAAGTTCCCGAAGACCACCTTCGGCATCATCGACGACACCTCGGTCACCGGCGAGAACATCGCCAACCTCGTCTTCAACGAGGAGCAGGGCTCCTACCTGGCCGGCGTCGCCGCCGCCAAGGCGTCCAAGACCGGCACGGTCGGCTTCATCGGCGGTGTCGAGGTTCCGCTGATCAAGAAGTTCGAGGCGGGCTTCACCCAGGGCGTCAAGGACACCAACCCGAACGCCAAGGTGCTCTCCGCGTACCTGACGCAGCCGCCGAACTTCGACGGCTTCGCCAAGCCCGACCTCGGCAAGGCCGCCGCGCTGGGCCAGCTCGACGCGGGTGGCGCCGACGTGGTCTACGCCGCTGCCGGTCTCGCCGGTTCGGGTGCCATCGAGGCCGCGTCCTCCAAGGGCAAGTGGGCCATCGGTGTCGACTCCGACCAGTACAACCAGGCCGGTCTGGCGAAGTACAAGGACTCGATCCTGACCTCGGTCACCAAGGACGTCGAGGACTCGGTCTTCAACCTGATCAAGTCGGTCGAGGACGGCAAGCCGACCACCGGTGAGATCCGTTACGGCCTGGACAAGGACGGCGTCGGCCTGGCCGACTCCAACCCGAAGTACAAGGAGATGGCTGACGTCGTCGCCGCGGTGGAGAAGGCCAAGGCCGACATCATCGCCAAGAAGATCATCGTCAAGACCCAGCCGTAAGGCCGTTCCTGACATGTAGTCCTGGTCTCCGGGGTCCGGGAAGCGGTCGACATCGCTCCCGGGCCCCGAGCCACGTTCTGTGATCATTAGTCTGTGACCACGTGGCCGCCTGGCCGCAAGTTTTCACTTCCGACAGTGCTACGCGCGTAGAAGCATCGTGGACGCGATACTTTCTCTCCCCGCCCTGTCCCCCCTGCCTTCCGCTCCTTCCGCGCCAAGGAGAGTGCGTCATCAACGCGTCCAGCCCGCCCCCCGCCGTAGAACTGCACGGCATCACAAAGCGCTTCCCCGGCGTCGTCGCCAACAAGGACATCGCGATCACCGTCCGCAAGGGCACGGTCCATGCCTTGATCGGTGAGAACGGCGCCGGCAAGTCGACTCTGATGAAGATCCTCTACGGCATGCAGAAGCCGGACGAGGGCACCATCGCCATCGACGGGGAGCAGGTCTCCTTCAGCACCCCCGGCGACGCCATCGCCCGCGGCATCGGCATGGTGCACCAGCACTTCATGCTCGCCGACAACCTCACCGTCCTGGAGAACGTGGTTCTCGGCGGCGAGAAGCTGTACGGCATCGGCGCCAAGGCCCGTAAGAAGATCAAGGAGATCTCGGACGCGTACGGCCTCGGCGTACGTCCCGACGTCCTGGTCGAGGACCTCGGTGTCGCCGACCGGCAGCGCGTGGAGATCCTCAAGGTCCTCTACCGCGGCGCGAAGATCCTCATCCTCGACGAGCCGACCGCCGTGCTCGTGCCGCAGGAGGTGGACGCACTCTTCGACAACCTGCGCGAGCTCAAGGCCGAAGGCCTGACCGTCATCTTCATCTCGCACAAGCTGGGCGAGGTCCTGAAGGTCGCCGACGACATCACCGTCATCCGGCGCGGCACCACGGTCGGCACCGCCGACCCGAAGACCGCCACCACCAAGCAGCTCGCCGAGCTGATGGTCGGCTCCGAGCTGCCGTCGCCCGAGACCCGCGAGTCCACGGTGACGACCACGCCGATGCTGCAGGTGACGGGCCTGACCCTGGCCGCGGGCGACGCCGTCGTCGCCGAGCCGGAGACCATGGCCCCCGCGGGCGCCCCGGACTCCGCCACCCTGGAGCACGTCGGTGCGGGCCGCCTCCTGCTGGACGACATCAACCTGACCATCCACAAGGGCGAGATCCTCGGAATCGCCGGTGTGGAAGGCAACGGCCAGACGGAGCTCATCGAAGCCCTCATGGGCATGGCCTCCGCCGACTCGGGTGTCATCTCCCTGGACGGCAAGGACATCACCAAGACGCCGGTGCGCAAGCGCCGCGAGGGCGGCATCGGCTACATCCCCGAGGACCGTCACCGCCACGGCCTGCTGCTGGAGTCCCCGCTCTGGGAGAACCGCATCCTCGGCCACGTCACCGAGGCGCCCAACTCCAAGAGGGGCATCCTCGACCCGAAGGCGGCCCGCAAGGACACCGAGCGGATCGTGCGCGAGTACGACGTCCGCACGCCCGGCATCGACGTCACGGCGGCCTCGCTCTCCGGCGGCAATCAGCAGAAGCTGATCGTCGGCCGCGAGATGAGCCACAACCCGAAGTTCCTCATCGCCGCCCACCCCACCCGCGGTGTGGACGTCGGCGCGCAGGCGCAGATCTGGGACGCGATCCGCGAGGCCCGCCGCGAGGGTCTGGCCGTGCTGCTGATCTCCGCCGACCTGGACGAGCTCATCGGCCTGTCCGACACCCTGCGCGTGATCTACCGCGGCCGTCTGGTCGCGGACGCCGACCCCGCGACCGTCACCCCCGAGGAGCTCGGCACCGCGATGACGGGTGCCGCTTCGGGGCACCTGGAAGCAACCGACAACCACTCCGCCGCTGCCGACGGTGACACGACGGAGGACGAGGCCCGATGAAGACATTCGACAAGGACCGGCTGATGCTCGCCATCGCCGGGCCCCTGCTGGCACTGCTCAGCGCCTTCGTGCTGACCATGATCGTCCTGGCGGCGACGGGCATCAACCCGATCGAGCCGCTGCGCATCATGGTGGAGAACGGTGGCTACGAGGACATCCAGGTCCTCATCGTCAACCAGGCCGGCACGTACTACCTGGCAGCCCTGGCCGTCGCCATCGGCTTCCGGATGAACCTCTTCAACATCGGCGTCGACGGCCAGTACCGCCTCGCCGCGATGATCTCCGCCGTGGTCGGTGGCGCCATCGCGCTGCCCGGCCCGCTGCACATCCTGCTGATCGTCCTCGTCGCGATGCTGACGGGCGCCGCCTGGGCCGGTATCGCGGGTGTGCTGAAGGCCAAGCGCGGAGTCAGCGAGGTCGTCTCGACGATCATGCTGAACGCCATCGCGACCAGCCTCATCGCCTGGCTGCTCCTGCCGAAGAACCTCGGTGTCCAGGTCGAGGGCTCCAACGACCTCACCACCGGCGAGATCGCCCAGTCCGGCTGGTTCCCGGCCCTCTCCCTCGGCGACTCGGGCGAGATCTACGGCTTCACCTTCGTGGCCTTCGCCCTCGGCGTCGTCTACTGGTTCGTGCTCAACCGCACCCGCTTCGGCTTCGACCTGCGCGCCAGCGGCGCCAGCGAGTCCGCCGCCGCGGCCTCCGGTGTCGACTCCAAGAAGATGATCATCACCGCGATGCTCATCTCCGGCGCCGTCGCCGGCCTCTCCGGCATGCCGGTGCTGCTCGGCGAGAGCCACACGTACACCCTCGTCTTCCCCGTGGGTGTCGGCTTCACCGGCATCACCATCGCCCTGCTCGGCCGCAACAGCCCCGTCGGCATCTTCTTCGCCGCCCTCCTGATGGCCTTCATCGACAAGGCGTCCGCCGGCCTCGACACGGCCGGCTACGCCAAGGAGATCGGCACGATCATGAAGGGCCTGATCGTGATCGCGGTCGTCGTCTCCTACGAGCTGATCCGCCGCTACGGCCTGCGCCGCCAGCAGCAGAAGGTCGGCGAGGAGCTGGCCGCGGGCCACGCCATGAAGACCGAGAAGGAGGTCGCGGCGTGAGCGCCAGCACCGTTTCCACGAAGAAGGCGGCACCCGCCACCGGCGGCCGCAAGAAGCTCACCCTCCCGTGGATCATGCTGATCATCGCGGGCGCCCTCGCGCTGGTCTCCGTGGTCCGCCTGATCTCCGGGGCCAACGACCTGACCTCCGTCGGCCAGGTCGCCGGCGCCCTGTCCCTCGCCGTGCCGATCGGCCTCGCCGGTCTCGGTGGTCTGTGGGCCGAGCGCGCCGGTGTGGTCAACATCGGCCTCGAAGGCATGATGATCCTCGGCACCTGGTTCGGTGCCTGGGCCGGCTACCAGTGGGGCCCCTGGACCGGTGTGCTGGTCGGCATCGCCGGCGGCGCCGCCGGTGGCCTGCTGCACGCGATCATCACGGTGACCTTCAACGTCAACCACATCGTCTCCGGTGTGGCCGTGAACATCCTGGCGCTGGGCTTCACCCAGTACCTGTCGAACTTCACGTTCGCCGAGGCCCCGGGCGGCTCCTCCAAGCAGTCCCCCCAGGTCGAACCGATCACCAAGATCACAGTCCCCGGGCTCTCCGACTGGATGAGCGACCTCCAGGGCAAGCACTGGTTCTTCGTCTCGGACCTCGCCGGCGTCATCGGCGGTCTGGTCACCGAGATCTCCCTGCTGACCATCGTGGCCCTGCTGCTGATCCCCGCCACCTGGTGGGTGCTGTGGCGGACCTCCTTCGGTCTGCGCCTGCGCTCCTGCGGTGAGAACCCGATCGCCGCCGAGTCGCTGGGTGTCAACGTCTACAAGTACAAGTACATCGCCGTGATCATCTCGGGCGCCCTCGCCGGCCTCGGTGGCGTGTACCTGTCCGAGGTCGCCAGCCCCATCTACCAGGAGGGCCAGACCGGCGGCCGCGGCTACATCGGTCTCGCCGCGATGATCTTCGGTAACTGGATGCCGGGCGGCATGGCGATGGGCGCGGGCCTGTTCGGCTTCATCGACAGCCTCAAGCTGCGCGGTGGCGCGGAGAACGTCCACGCGATGCTGCTGCTGATCGCGATCCTGCTGGTGCTCGTCTGCGTCTGGCAGCTGTACAAGAAGAAGTACATCCAGGCCGGCGTCGCCGCCGCCTTCGCCGCGCTGCTGTTCCTCTGGTACGCGACGACCGACTCGGTGCCGAGCCAGTTCGTGGACGCCGCTCCGTACCTGACCACCCTGCTGGTGCTCGCCCTGTCGGCGCAGCGCCTGCGGATGCCCAAGGCGGACGGCATGCCGTACCGCAAGGGTCAGGGCAAGTGACCTCGGACCGGACGGTGGACTGGGAAGCCCTGCGGACGTCCGCCCGGGAAGCGATGACCCGGGCGTACGCCCCGTACTCGGGCTTCCCGGTCGGGGTCGCCGCCCTGGTGGACGACGGCCGCGTCGTGACCGGCTGCAACGTCGAGAACGCCAGCTACGGGCTGGGCCTGTGCGCCGAGTGCGGACTGGTCTCCTCCCTGCACGCCACCGGCGGAGGCCGCCTCACGCACTTCACCTGCGTGGACGGAAAGGGCGAGATCCTCGTCCCGTGCGGCCGCTGCCGCCAGCTGCTGTACGAATTCGGCGGCGACGAGCTGCTGGTGGAGACCCCGGACGGGATCCTCCCCCTGGCGGCGATGCTGCCGCAGGCCTTCGGGCCCGACCACCTGAGATAGCCGTGCCGACGGCCCTTCGCCCCTGCCGGGGCGGAGGGCCGTCGTCCTTCCGTTCCTGAACCCCTCATCTCCCCCTCTCTATGCGCGTAGAAGGAAGCACCACATGGACGTCATCTCCGTCATCCGGACCAAGCGGGACCGCGGTGAGCTGAGCCCCGAGCAGATCGACTGGGTCATCGACGCGTACACCCGCGGTGTCGTGGCCGACGAGCAGATGTCGGCGCTGGCGATGGCCATCCTGCTCAACGGCATGAACCGGACCGAGATCGCCCGCTGGACCGCGGCGATGATCGCCTCCGGCGAGCGCATGAACTTCGACTCCCTGTCCCGCCCGACCGCCGACAAGCACTCCACCGGCGGCGTCGGCGACAAGATCACCCTCCCGCTCGCCCCGCTCGTCGCCGCGTGCGGCGCGGCCGTGCCCCAGCTGTCCGGCCGCGGCCTCGGCCACACCGGTGGCACCCTCGACAAGCTGGAGTCCATCCCCGGCTGGCGCGCGCTGCTCTCCAACGAGGAGATGCTGCACGTCCTGGACACCACCGGCGCGGTCATCTGCGCGGCCGGTGACGGTCTGGCCCCGGCGGACAAGAAGCTCTACGCCCTGCGTGACGTCACCGGCACCGTCGAGGCCATCCCGCTGATCGCCTCCTCGATCATGTCGAAGAAGATCGCCGAGGGCACCGGCTCGCTCGTCCTGGACGTCAAGGTCGGCACCGGCGCGTTCATGAAGAACATCGAGGACGCCCGCGAGCTGGCCCGCACCATGGTCGGCCTCGGCACCGATTCGGGCGTCAAGACCGTCGCGCTGCTCACCGACATGTCCACCCCGCTCGGCCTGACCGCCGGCAACGCCCTCGAGGTCCGCGAGTCGGTCGAGGTCCTCGCCGGTGGCGGACCCGCCGACGTGGTCGAGCTGACCATCGCGCTGGCCAAGGAGATGCTGGACGCGGCGGGCATCAAGGACGCCGACCCGGCGAAGGCCCTCGCCGACGGCTCCGCGATGGACCACTGGCGCCGGATGATCGCGGCCCAGGGCGGCGACCCGGACGCGACCCTCCCGGTCGCCCGCGAGCAGCACGTGGTCACCGCGCCCGAGTCGGGCGTCCTGACCCGCCTGGACGCGTACGGGGTCGGCGTCGCCGCCTGGCGCCTGGGCGCCGGCCGCGCGCGCAAGGAGGACCCGGTGCAGGCGGGCGCGGGCGTCGAGCTCCACGCGAAGCCGGGCGACACCGTCACGGCGGGTCAGCCGCTGATGACCCTGCACACGGACACCCCGGAGAAGTTCGACTACGCCCTCGCCTCCCTGGCGGGCACGTACGACATCGCCCCGGCGGGCACGGCCTTCTCCGCCACGCCGATCGTCCTGGACCGCATCGCCTGACCTGCGGCTTCCCTTTCGTGTGAACGGGACCGGTGGACCCCCACCGGTCCCGTTCGGCGTGCTGGGATCGGTGCCGACCGCTTCACGAGGAGCAGGAAATGAGCGCACCGACCGCCCCGTACGTACCCGATCACGACAGCTGGGAGGGCCTCGTCCGCCTCTGGGAGGAACTGGACTGGCCCGAGGGCTGCAAAGTGGAGATCATCGGCGGGACCGTCAGGGTCGCTCCCCGGGCGGCTAACCGCCACGCCCTCATCGCGTCCATGGTCCGGCGCGCGCTCTGCCCGGCGCTGCCCGAGACGTGGGGCGTCCACCAGAGGCAGAGCATCGCGGTCGCGTCCTGCAAGGCCATGCTCACCCCGGACATCCTGGTCCTGGATTCGTCCGTCCTCGTCGAGTCGGCCACGGAGTGCTACGTGCCCGCCGAGCGCGCCGTCCTCGTCGCCGAGATCACGTCCCTTTCGACGGCGGCGCAGGACCGCACCGAGAAGTCCGCAGCGTATGCCCGGGCAGGCATCCCGCTCTACCTCCTCATCGACGCCCACGCCCCCGGCGGCCCAACGGTCACGCTGTACGGGGAGCCGAAGCAGGACGAGTACCGGGTGCTGGGTGCCGGCAGGTTCGGCGACACCTTCCACCTGCCTACCCCCTTCGACCTCGCCATCGACACCTCCGTCTTCCCCCGCCCCTGACCTCAGAGCCGCGGCAGGGTCTCGCCCGGGAGCGGTTCGCGGCGCTGCTCCAGCCAGAACAGGTAGCCGCGGAGGTAGGCCTCCAGACCGTCGTCGATGTACGCGACGACGTCGCGCAGGCCGCGGGCGGCGTCCTGGTGGTGCACCTCGTACGGGGGTCCTCGGCGTCCCGTTCGGCCGCGGCGGCCACGGCCCACTCACGGACCTGCCCGCGCTCTCGCCACCAGTCGCGAACCGCCTCGACGGTCCAGTGGTCGTCGCCGTCCCAGCCGTAGCCGGAGTACAGCTCCACCTGGGCGGCGCTCAACAGGGCTTCGGCCTCCAAGGCGTTGACCGGCTGCCGGTAGACGAACTCGTGGTCGCCGTCGTAGGCGATGTGACGCGGAGCCTCCCACCGGCCCAGCTCCATGCAGTCGGTGTCCGCCCCGTAGAACGGGCCGGGGATGTTGCGCCGGTTCCGCTCGGCCCAGACCCCCGAGAACACCGGGAAGCGCCGGGTCTCGGGCGTGACGAGCCGGCGGACGTAGGGCACCGGGTCCCAGTAGGCAGGCTTCATCGCGCCATTGTGCGTGCCCGCCGATGAGTTCCGGTGGGCGGGGGAGTCACCCTCTCGTGGAGATCCAGAAGCTCGTGCTGCCCGGTCCCGGACCGGCCGCCCCGCAGGACGCCGCGCTGCTGTGCGCCCGGCTGGCCCGGCTCTACGACGGCGGGGCCGGCGCGGTGGTCTGCGACGCCGCCGCGGTCACCAGGCCCGGGCTCGCCGACGTAGAGGTGCTGGCCAGGCTGCGGCTGGCCGCGCGGGGGCGGCCGCTGCGGGTGACCGGCGCAGGGCCCGCCCTACGCGCCCTGCTGGACCTCGTAGGACTCGTCGAGCTCCTCGGGGAGGCCGAACAGCGGGAACCACCGCGCGGTGTCCAGGAAGGCGTTGAGCCCGACGATCTTGCCGTCTGAGATCTCCAGCACCTGGAGCGCCCACGGGGTGTGGCCCGGTCGTCCGTCCTCGCGCGGCCGGTACTGGCCGAAGGCGGGCAGGCCGTTCGCCGTCGTCGGGATCAGCCGGGAACCCTTGCAGCCGATGCCCTGGTTCAGGTGCCAGGCCGCGATGTCCGCGTGGCCCTGGAGCCACAGGTCGTACGGCGGCATCGAGAGCACCGCGTCCTCGTGCAGGAGGGTGGTGAGCCGGGAGATGTCGTAGGCCTCGAAGGCGGCGAGGTACTGCTCCAGGAGCTTCGACTGGTCCGCGTCGAGCGGATCCGCGGGGTCGCTCTCGCGCAGCGACTGCCCGGCCAGGGTGGCCCGGGCCCGCTGGAGGGCGCTGTTCACCGAGGCCGTCGTGGTCTCCAGGAGCTGGGCCACCTCGTCGGCCTTCCAGGCCAGCACCTCGCGCAGGATGAGCACCGCCCGCTGCTTCGCCGGCAGGTGCTGGAGCGCCGCGACGAAGGCCAGCCGGACGGACTCCTTGGCCAGCGCCATCTCCGCCGGGTCGGCGGTCTGCGGCAGCACCCGACCGTCCGGGACCGGCTCCAGCCAGGTCACCTCGGGGCGCTCGTTGAGCACGGCGGAGGCCTGGTGCTGCGGGGCGGTCAGGTCCATCGGGCGGGCCCGCTTGTTGCCCGCGTTCAGCAGGTCCAGGCAGACGTTGGTGGCGATTCGGTACAGCCACGACCGCAGCGAGGACCGGCCCTCGAACTTCTCGTGGGCGCGCCAGGCGCGGACGTACGTGTCCTGCACCGCGTCCTCGGCGTCGAAGGACGAGCCGAGCATCCGGTAGCAGTAGCCGGTGAGCTCGACCCGGTACCGCTCCATGGCCGTGTCGAGGTCCATTTCGGTGGTGGCGAGATCGCTCATGTCGTACGTCCGTCCCCCTGGTCGTTCCGCGTACTTCGGAACCTACCGGAGGGGTCCGACAACGGCAGCCGGAAGCGGTGGACGCGCCCGCCGACCCCTACATATGTCGCCATCAAGTTTCTTGACGTCAAGATTCATTTGGGGCAGGCTTCCGTCATGTATCTCGACATCGAGATACATGGGCGGTGGGCGCGGTCGACGGGGGAGACGGGGATGCGGCGTGGTGGGGAGATCCGGAAGACACGGCAGGGGGACGGTGGTCTGTCGGCGCAACTGCGCCGGCCGCCCGGCGGCCGTGACGCGCGGATCATGCTGCTCACCCAGGCGCTGGACCGGGCGGGCACCGGCGTGTGGGCCGCGTCCTCCGTCCTCTACTTCACCTTCGTCGTCGGCCTCGACGCCGGGCAGCTGGGCCTGCTGCTGGGCGCGGCCGGGGTGGCGGGCATCGCGGGATCACCGCCGGCCGGCCACCTCGCCGACCGCTTCCAGGTCCGCACCCTGCTGATCGGCTGCCACCTGATCCGCCTCGGCGCCCTGTGCGTGCTGCTGCTGGTCACCGACTTCGGCCTGCTGCTGCTCCTGTTCGCCGTCACCCACCTGGGAGACCGGGCGGCCAAGACGCTGGAGATGCTCTTCGCCACCCGGGTCGCCGGCGAGCGGCGCTCCACCTACCAGGCCCTGTCGCGCAGTTCGGCGAACGCCGGCTACGCCCTCGGCGCGGGTCTCGCCGCCATCGGCCTCGCCGTCGGCACCCGCGGCGCCTACCAGGTGCTGATCCTGGCGAACGCGCTGTCGTTCCTCGTGGCCGCGGTCCTGGTGTGGCGCACCCGGGAACCGCGCGGCGCCGGACTCGTGGTCGCACAGCCCGGGGCGGCGGAGGGGGACGCCCCGGCGGCGGCCGGCACCGGCCCCTGGCGGGACCGCGGATACCTGCGCTTCGTCCTGCTGGACATCCCGATGAACCTGGACGACTCGATCCTCGGCGTCGGCATCCCGCTGTGGCTGGTCGGCCACACCGCGGCCCCGCACGCCCTGATCCCGGCCTTCCTGGTCATCAACACCGTGCTCGTCGTCGTGCTGCAGCTACGGGTCTCGGCCCGGGTCCGCGACGCCCGCCGGGCGGCGGACGCCGTCGCCCTGTACGGCCTCACGGCGCTCACCTGCTGCGCCTTCCTGGCCGCCGCCCCCGCGGGCGGGCCGTGGGCCGCCTCGCTGCTCCTGCTCGCCGCGTCCGTGCTGGTCACCGCGGCGGAGCTGATGCGCTCGGTGAGCTCCTGGGAGCTCGCGGTCTCCCTCGCCCCGGCGCGGGCGACCGCCTCCTACCTCGGGGTGGCCGGCATGGCCCAGTCCGTCCAGAAGTCCGCGGGCCCGCTGCTGCTGACCGGCGCGGTGATGGCGGCCGGCCCCGTCGGCTGGCTGGCCCTCGGGGCCGGCGTCGCGGGCCTCTCCCTCGTCCAACGCCGGTCCGCCCTGAGACGGTTGGACCGCCTCGGCGCCCCGCCCGTACCCGCCACCAGCGAGGCCGGGTCGGCCTAGGTACCGGGCTTGCGTCCGTACACGTAGACGTCCTCGCCCTGCCCCAACAGGTTCCAGTACGCCTTCGCGTCGGCGGAGCGCATGTTCACGCAGCCGCCCGAACCGGGCGGGTTCCACATGCTCTTGGTGGTCGAGTGGAAGGCGATGCCGCCGTCGAAGAACTGCGCGTACGGCATCGAGACGTTGTAGAGCGTCGACCAGTGGTCGATGTTGCGGTAGTAGATCTTCTTCAGGCCCGTCCGGGTCTCCGTGCCGTCCTTGCCGGTACGGACCGGGACGGGCCCGTACCTCAGGGTGGCGCCGTCCTGGATCCAGCTGAGCTGCCGCGTCAGGTCGACGCAGGCGATCCGGCCCCGGTCCACCGGGCAGGCGCCCGCCTTGTTCGGGGTGGTCCCGGCCGCCCGCTGGGCCAGCATCGTGCTCATCGTCTGCCAGGTCAGCGGCCCGGCGTAGCCCTGCGTCGGGGTGATCCCGTGGCTCGCCTGGAAGGAGCGGATCGCCGTGCAGTCCGCCGCCGACTGCTTCCCGTCCACCGGCCGCCCGAGGAACTGCTCGACCTGCCGCTGGTAGGGCCCGGTGGTGAGGTTGCAGGAGGCGGCGGCCCGCGCCGCCCCGCCTCCCGTGACCACCACCGGAAGCGCCAGCGCGAGGGCCCCGACCAGCACCGCCGCCCGCCGCCCCACGCGCCCGCCCGACGCCCGTGTCCCCGCGCCCGTCCCCGTGTCCGTCCCCGTCCCCATCCGGTCCTCCCCTGCTCGCACCGCATCGTCCTCCGTGTTGAATGCCCGGAAAACAAGCAGGGGTTGCCGCGTCGGGTGTGGAGATTTCGTCAGCGCGCGCCCACGGCCGACGCCGGCATCCGCCGCTCGGCACGCGCCGCGTGCGACCCGTACAGGGTGATCGACACGACGCCGAGCACCGCCAGCAGCGCGATGCCGACCGTGGCCGCCCAGCCCGCCGAGTGGTAGGCGAGGGCGCCCAGGGTGCCGCCCGCGCTGGAACCGAGGTAGTACGCGGACTGGTAGAGCGCGGAGGCCTGCGCCCGGCCCGTCTTCGCCGTCCGGCTCACCGCGGCCGAGGCCACCGCGTGCCCCGCGAAGAAGCCCGCGGTGATCAGCACCAGCCCCAGCACGATCGCCGCCAGCGAGTCCGACAGCGACAGCAGCAGGCCGAGCGCCGTGGTCGTCACGGCCAGGTACAGCGCGCCGCGCCGCCCGGTACGGGCCACCAGCTTGCCGGCGGCGGCCGAGGAGACCGTACCGACCAGATAGATCAGGAAGATCGACCCGACCACGCCCTGCCCGAGCGAGAACGGCTCGTCCACCAGCCGGTAGCCGATCACGGTGTAGACCGCGCCGAAGACCGTCATGAACAGGGCGCCGATCCCGTACAGGCGCAGCAGCAGCGGATCGCGCAGGTGACCGGCGACGGTACGGCCCACCGCGCGCGGGTTCAGCGACGCCGGGCGGAAGAACCGCGCCCGGGGCAGCAGCACCAGGAAGGCCACGGCGCATGCCAGCGCCATCAGGGCGACGGCCAGCAGACCGGCCCGCCAGCCCCACAGCTGCGCGGCCCAACCGGTGACGAGACGACCGCTCATCCCGCCGATGGAGTTGCCCGCCACGAACAGGCCGATCGCGGCCACCAGTGCCTTCGGCCGGACCTCCTCCGCCAGGTAGGCCATCGCGGAGGCCGGGATCCCGGCGATCGCCGCGCCCTGGATCGCGCGCAGCACCACCAGCCACTCCACGTTCGGCGCGAACGGCACCAGGAGGCCGACGGCGACGGCGATCACCATCGAGTACGTCATCATCCGGGTGCGGCCGAACCGCTCGGACAGCGCGCTCAGCGGAAGGACGAACAGCGCGAGCGCGCCGGTGGCCGCGGACACCGTCCAACTGGCCTGGCCCGCCGTCACCCCGAAGCCGGCGGAGATCGCGGGCAACAGCGCCTGGGTGGAATAGAGGAGGGCGAACGTCGCGAGTCCGGCGGCGAAGAGCGCGAAGCTCATCCGGCGGTAACCGGGGCGGCCGGGGGAGAGGGGCTGCGGTGCGGGGGACGACGAGGTGGAGGCACCCGGGATGACGGGTGCCCCGGTATGAACGGGAGGCATGCTTCGACGTTAGGCCCGTCATTTTCATGCGTCCAATGCACAGAATCGCGATAATCGATCCACTGATGCATCAACCCAGCTCAGAGGCGTGGATGTCGATGAACCGTTACGTAGAAGACATGGCAGTGACAACTCTGCTGGCGCCGAGGCTGGCGTATTTCGTCGCCGTCGCCCGCCACGAGCACGTCACCCGCGCCGCCCACGAGCTCGGCGTCCCGCAGTCCACCCTGTCCCGGGCCATGGTCCGGCTCGAACAGGACCTCGGCGTCACGCTGTTCGCCCGCAAGGGCCGTACGGTCGCCCTCACCACGGCCGGCCGCACCTTCCTGGCCTCGGCCGAGCAGGCCCTCACGGAGATCGACCGCGCCGCCGAGTCCGTTCAGCAGGACGCCGATCCGGCGGCCGGCAAGGTGGCCTTCGGCTTCCTGCACACCCTCGGGTCCGAGACCGTACCCGGCCTCATCCGGGCCTTCCGCGCCGACCATCCGCGCATCCGCTTCTCCCTCGTCCAGAACTACGGTGAGGCCATGCTGGAGAAGCTCCGGGCCGGCGAACTCGACCTGTGCCTGACCTCCCCGCTGCCGGACGCCCCCGACCTGGTCGCGCGCCGCCTCGACGAACAGCGGCTGCGGCTCGTGGTCCCGGACGACCACCGGCTCGCGACCCGCAAGCGCATCCGCCTCGCCGAGGCCGCCGAGGAAACCTTCGTCACCCTGGAGCCCGGCTACGGCATGCGCCGCATCACCGACGACCTGTGCGCGGAGGCCGGGTTCACCCCGAAGATCGCATTCGAGGGCGAGGAGGCCGAGACCCTGCGCGGCCTGGTCGCCGCCGGCCTGGGCGTGGCCCTCCTGCCGCCCCCGGCCGTGCCCCGACCCGGCGTGGTCGAGCTGACGGTCACCGCCCCGCGCGCCGTCCGCGAGATCGGCCTCGCCTGGCTCGACGGCCACCCCGACACCCCACCGGTGGCGGAGTTCAAGCGCTTCCTCCTCTCCCGTCGCGGCCGCCTGATCCCCGAACTGGACCCGTCCGTCGGGTGATCGGGACGCAGCGCCGAAAAGCGGTGGACCGGCCCCGGCACGGCCAGGACAATTCCGGAGTCATCGGGACCGAGGGGGAGCTTGTTTGGACGTGTTCACGTGTGCCGGGTGCGGTACGGAGCTGACGGTGCCGGTCTCCCGGGTCGCCCTTCCCGTCCACACCCACTACGGGGCCTGGGAGCAACTGCACCCGCCGCTGATGGACCCGACGACGTACGCCGTCGAACCCGAACCCTGGGGGCCGCCCTGGCGGTTGTGGGACGAGGTGGGGGAGGCGGAGGCGGCCGCCCGGGGCGTGTACGCGCCGGAGTACTCGGTGTCCTTCGCGGCCCGCGGCAGGATCGTCATCGCCCCGGGCGACTCCCGGGGCATGGCCCTGCTCCTCGACAGGTGCGAGGGCTACTGCATGGGCGTGGACGGCCGCGACGGCCCCAATCTGGCATGTACGGGGTGCGGACGGCCGGTGGCGACCCGGATGGACGACTGCGGCCTCTGGCAGGCGGTGTGGCTGGAGCCCGACGCGGTGGAGCGCCACCCCTGCGACGTCCCCGCCGCGCCGCCGCCCGACTGGGACGACCTGCTGCGTGAGGCGTACGCCGTACCCCCCTTCGAGCTCGACGGATCGTGGAGCAGGCGCTGGGCCGCGGCGGTCGGGGTGGCCCTCGCCCACCTGGTGGCGGCCTGCGACGGAGGACCGGTGACGCTGCCCGGCGGGCTCACGGAGGAGGTCTTCGGCCCCTCCGTCGCCCGCTTCCCGGCCCCCGGACTCCCGCCGCGGTACGCGGCCTTCGCCGGGCCGGGGATCGGCCTCCCCCGACCCGCCGCCGACATCCTGCTCGTCCCGCGCCATCCACTGACCGGCGAACCGTGGCGGCCGGAGACCGGCACGGCCGTGGTCGTACCGCTGGACAGCGGGGTCTGGGCGTACCTCGCCCTCTCCCGCGCCGGGGAGACCTCACCGGTGCCGGCGACCGGCCGCCTGCCGGAGGGCGTCCTGCGCGACGACTATCCGGAGTTGCCGAATCCGTGGCCGCTCTGGCCGGACGGCCAGGCCTTCATCCGCACCCTGGCCCGGCTGCCCGCCGCCCGCAGCCCCCGGCTGCGCGGCTACTTCGAACGGCCCGGACGGCAGATCTAGGGCTTGTCTCTCGGATCAGGGCGGATCAGGCCGGTCGGGCGGGGTGGGGGCCGCCGCCGAGAGCAAGTAGCCCGCCTGGAAACGGGACTTGGCGCCCACCGCGCGCATGATCTCGGCGATGTGGCGCTGGCAGGTCCGCTCCGACATGCCCAGGCGGCGGGCGATCACCTTGTCCTCCAGGCCCTCCGACAGCAGCCGCACGATCGTCTGCCGCAGCTCGTCCGAGATCGACCGGGCCGCCTCCGGGCTCACCGAGGTCGGGAAGGGCTCCGCGCCCACCCAGGAGCGCTCGAAGGTCGTCGTCATGAAGTGCACGACACTCGGGTCCCGCACCACCAGCGCCGCCCCGCTGCGGTCCGGCACCGCCATCAGGCCCGTGTGCTCGTCGAAGATCAGCATCCGCATCAGCCCGTCGCCCAGGGTCCGTACCTGGGCGCCCAGGGCCGTCACCCGCTCGACGTACGCCGCCGTGGGCCGGGAGTAGCGTGCCGTGTGCTGGTAGATCGTGCGCATCCGGACCCCGCGCGTCAGCAGCGACTCGTCCCGCCCGATCGACTCCTCCAGCGTCTCCAGCGGGCGGCCCCCGCCGGGCTGCGAGGTCAGCAGCTCCCGCTCGCACGTCGCGACCAGCTCCGTGATGAGTCCCCGTACCGCCCCGAGGTCGGTGACCAGCTCCAGCCGGCCCGACCCGCTGAGGTCCCGGTGCGCGGTCCCCGACTCGTACGCGGGCACCAGCGCCTCCAGCCGCCCGCGCAGCCGGTCCATCTCGTCGTGCGTCTCCCGTACGAGCAGGGCCAGCGGGGCCAGGGCCCGGGCCGCCGCGGCCCGGGGGGCCACCGCGCTCCAGCGGTCCGGGTCGTCGCCCGGGGCCCGCTGGAGCAGGTGTGCGGCGGCCAGCTCGGTGATCGCGGCGGCCGCGCGGACGCCCAGGGCCCCGGTGGCCTCGCACAGGTCGAAGGCGTGCCGCTCGACGGCGTACGCGTACAGGCGCCGGGCGGCGGGGCTCAGCTCCCCGTCGCCTCCGGCCGGCCCGGGTTCCTCGGGAGGCATGTGCGTATCCGTCCCGAGATATGCCTGTTTGTAAACCCCTCGTATTTCCGCAAGGCGGCAAAACGACGCCTGGGCGGCTGCCCTCGGCGTCCGCCCGAGCGGCACAGTGGCAGCACGGCGCGAGGGGGAAGCGCGGTGTGCCGCAGCGGACGCCCAGGCGAGAACGGGGGCCAGTGTCCGGCGCGGCCCGCGGCCGGCCGTGGTGGTCGCGCCAGGGCCGTTCGGTGCCATCCGACCGTGAGGGGGCGGAGCGGCGGGTACGGACGGACTGGCGCGACCCCGAAGAGCACGGGCAGGTCGGCCACCGCACACGTCGGCCGTCGGCCGTCGGCCGTCAGCCGTCCGCCGGCTTCGCGTAGTCGTTGTATCCGGTCCAGTCCAGCGCCACGCACGGCTCGTCACCCAGGACCCAGGCGTCGTGTCCGGGGGCGATCTGGATGAAGTCGCCCGGGCCGAGGTCGCCGCTCTCCCCGTCGTCCATGACGATCTTCATCCGGCCGCTCACGATGTACCCGGTGTGGGCGGAAAGGCAGCTGTCCGTGCCGGCCAGCGGCTTGATGTGCAGCGACCAGCGCCAGCCCGGCTCGAAGACCGCGCGCCCGACCGCCCCGCCCTCGGTGTTGAACAGGTCCAGCCTGCCCGTGCCGGCCTCGAAGGGCCGCGTCTCGTCAGGCTTGTCGAAGTTCCTGTGGACCAATCCGCCCATGGCCGGTCGCCTCCGGGAGTCTGTCGGCACACCCCGAGTCCACTTCCTACGGTACGCGCGCCGCCCGCCGCCCGTGGATCACTGCCGACCGCGCGGGTCACCTGCGGAGCGCCTTCCCGAAGCCGGAGGCCAGCGGCATCCGTAGACCCAGGGGCGGTGGTGCGGCCAGGGCGTCCGTCACCGGCCGCGAGTACCGCCCCGTGAAGACCGCGCCCAGGATGAAGTCCACCGCCAGTGCCACCACTTCCGGCTGGTGCTCGCGCAGCCCGTGCCCGTCCGAATGCACCTCGAAGCGGCACGTCGACCGGTTCGCCTTCTTCGCGCGCGCCGCCAGCCGGAAGGAGGCCTCCGGGTCGCTGCGCGCGTCGTTGGTGCCGTGGACGATCAACACCTGCCGTCCCGACAGCTGTTTCACCGGTTCAGGGGAGTCGGTCCGGGCCGCCTCCGTTAAACAAGGGGCGATCACCACGACCGAGTTGACGGCCCCGTGGCCCGCCGCCCGCAGTGCGGCCACTCCTCCCGCGTCGTAGCCGGCCAGGCAGACGGGCACGTCCCCGTACCGCCGCACCGCCTCGTCCGCGGCCCACTCCGCCTGCTCCTCCCGGGCGGAGTCCCCGCCGTGGACGACCATGTGCGTGACGAGCCCCTCCGCCCCGCCCGCGCGGGCCAGCGCCCGCGCGAGCGGACGTACGGGACCCGGAGAGAATCGGGAGGCCCCGGGGAGCAGGAGCACCACCCCGTTGACCGTGCTTTCCGTCGAACCCGAGCCGGTTCTCGCGCCGGCCGCCCGCCCCAGACGGGCCCCGCGCGCCGGCGGCGCATGCTGTGCCATGGCGGAACAGTCTCAGACCTTCGGGTGTACGCCATCCGTCCGCGCGGTCTCTGTTACATATCGACGCCCGCCGGGGACATTCCGCTCTACGCGCGTAGGAGTAGAGTGCGCAGATGACGAGCGAGACCCCCAACCTGCCGACCCCGGACCAGATCCGTCGTTCCCCGAAGGTGCTGCTGCACGATCACCTCGACGGTGGACTGCGTCCCGGGACCATCATCGAGCTGGCCCGTGAGGTCGGTTACGAGAACCTCCCCGAGACCGACGCCGACAAGCTCGGCATCTGGTTCCGCGAGGCCGCCGACTCCGGTTCCCTGCCGCGCTATCTGGAGACCTTCGCGCACACCTGCGCGGTCATGCAGACGAAGGCGGCCCTCTTCCGGGTCGCCGCCGAGTGCGCCGAGGACCTGGCCGAGGACGGCGTCGTGTACGCCGAGATCCGCTACGCGCCCGAGCAGCACCTGGAAGCCGGCCTCTCCCTCGAAGAGGTCGTCGAAGCCGTGAACGACGGCTTCCGTGAGGGCGAGCGCCGCGCGAAGGCGAACGGCCACCGCATCCGCGTCGGCGCCCTGCTGACCGCGATGCGCCACGCCGCCCGCGCGCTGGAGATCGCCGAGCTGGCGAACCGCTACCGCGACAACGGCGTGGTCGGCTTCGACATCGCCGGCGCCGAGGCCGGGTTCCCTCCCACCCGCCACCTCGACGCCTTCGAGTACCTCAAGCGCGAGAACAACCACTTCACCATCCACGCGGGTGAGGCCTTCGGTCTGCCGTCGATCTGGCAGGCGCTGCAGTGGTGCGGCGCCGACCGCCTCGGCCACGGTGTGAAGATCATCGACGACATCGAGGTCGCCGAGGACGGTTCCGTGACGCTGGGCCGCCTGGCCTCGTACGTCCGGGACAAGCGCATCCCCCTGGAGATGTGCCCGACCTCGAACCTGCAGACCGCCGCGGCCGCCTCGTACGCCGAGCACCCGATCGGTCTGCTGCGCAAGCTGCACTTCAGGCTCACGGTCAACACGGACAACCGCCTGATGAGCGGCACCAGCATGAGCCGCGAGTTCGAGCACCTGGTCGACACCTTCGGCTACACCCTCGACGACATGCAGTGGTTCACCGTCAATGCGATGAAGTCCGCGTTCATTCCTTTCGATGAACGACTGGCCATGATCAATGAAGTGATCAAGCCCGGCTATGCGGAGCTGAAGTCGGAGTGGCTGTTCCGGCAGACCGCCTCCACCAGCGGTTCTGTCTCGGCCTAGGCCACGACTTGACGTAACGGAAGCGCCCGGGAGGGATAATTCCCGGGCGCTTTCTCGTATTTAAGGATGTTTGCGGGCGGGGGTTTGAAGTGACTAGTTTGCGGAGCCGCTCAATTCCCCGTCGCAAGGACAACTTTTCATGAAGAAGTCAGCTGCCAAGACCCTCGGTACCGCCGTTCTCGGTGTCGCCTTCGCCGCGGTCGCCGCCGGTACCGCCTCCGCCGCCGTCCCGGCGGTCGGCCTCACCGACGCGCTGGGCTCCGCCACCGGCATGCTCCAGGGTGCGACCAGCCAGCAGCAGGTGGGCGGCGAGGCTCAGCAGTCGAGCGACCCCACCACCCAGATCACCGGAGCCCTGACCCCGCTGACCGGCGCCCTGAACGGCCTCGGCAGCTGACTCTGCCGTCACTGTGACGCGTACACGTGTGCGGTGGGCGCATGCCCTTTCGACCAGGTATGTGTCCCGCCGCGCCGTGTGTCACGATCGCCACCAACTGCCCGCCGACGTCTTGGGTACGAGGTTCTCGGTCATGCGCATGAAGGCACGAGCGACGATGGTCGCGCTGGTCCCCGCCCTGCTGTTCGCCGCGGCGGGGTGCAGCAGTACGAACACCCCCGCGACGGGCAAGGCCCCCGACCCCAAGGGCTCCGCCGGCAGCGCCTCCGCCGCGCCCGGGGCCCCGGCGCCGTCCGCCGCGGCAGCCGGATCGGCCGCGCCGAAGACCGGTGGCAGCCGGCTCGAGCGGTCCGCGCTGGCACAGGGCGACCTGCCCGGCTACCAGATCTCCGCCCAGGGCAAGAACCCCAACGCCCCGGACGGCCAGCCGCAGGCCGACAAGAAGGCCTGCCAGCCGCTGGCCGACATCATGGGCGACAAGCCGGACCCGTCCGCGCGCGAGACCCTCAGCCGCGGCATCGGCTCCCAGAAGCAGGTCGGGCTGGCCGTCTCCGCCTCCGTCAGCTCCTACTCCGAGCGTGACGCCAAGGCGCTGATCTCCCGGCTCAAGGCCGCCGTCGCCGCCTGCGGTGCGGGCTTCTCCGCCAAGGTCGAGAAGCAGACCGGCGCCTATCGCGAGGTACGCCCCGCCGAGTACCGCACCAGCGGCGACGAGAGCGTCAGCTGGACCATGACCGCCGCCGCCGAGGGGGTCTCGGCACAGGTCCACCTGGTCGTCGTACGCGAGGGCGACACCGTCGTGCGGCTGACGGCCCTCAATGTCGCGGCGGCGGCACCCCAGCAGAAGGCCCAGGTGCCGCAGGAAGTGGCCGACAAGCAGCTGGAGAAGATCCGCAAGGCCCAGCAGGCCGGCTGACCCGAGGACGCGCCGGCCGTCGGACTACCAGGCGGCCGAAGCGGACTTCTCGTTCGGCAGCAGCACCCACAGCGCTATGTAGATCAGGAACTGCGGGCCCGGCAGCAGGCACGAGACGACGAAAATGGCGCGCATCGCGTTCGCGGAAATTCCGAAACGCCGCGCCAGTCCGGCGCAGACTCCGCCGATCCAGCGGCCGTCACGGGGGCGGACCAAGGCGCTCATGAGATTCTCCTTCGTCGGTATCGCTTTCTGCGATGACTCAATACTCCCGCTGGACCGCCGACAGAACGTCGGTCCAGCGGCCGAGCCCGACCCTGGAAATCTTCGGGGTGTCCCCCTGATAAACGGTGTGTGAGCGCCTCAGCCGGGCCCGCAGCGCCGGTACGACGGCCACGTGCGCGAGCACCACGCCGACGGTGTTCAGCAGCACCGAGTCCACGTTCACGACCTGCCCCGGAACCGCGGTCTGCAGCATCTCGATGCACACGGAGACCAGCGCGCCCGCGGCCGCGGTGCGGGCCAGCGAGGACCAGGCGGACAGCGCCGACGGCGCGAGCCGTCCACTGATCAACGGCACCAGCACCCCGAGCGGGGCCAGCAGCGCGAGTCCCTCACCGATCTGCCGGGCGGCCTCCAGCGGACCGAGCGCCAGGTCCGCCGAGATCCCCTCCAACGGGCTCAGATTGGCCGCCGCGGCCCAGGGCACGTCCAGCGGTCGCAGGGTCAGCCAGCCGACGACCACGAAATGGGCGACGAGCAGGACCCCGGCCAGGAGTCGCAGACGGAGGTGGATCGCGGTGGCGGCGTGTTCGCCGGCCTCATGACGCTGCACACCTGGGAGGACGCGTCGTCCGGTAGCCCTGGTTCCGGCCCGGAGCGGGGTGTGGCGGGGAGCACCCGGGAGGGTGCGGATCCGGCGTCCTGGCCGGTCAGCGCGTGGCGATGAGGACGATCAGGAGCAGCGCGCCGATCAGGGCCGGCGCGATGATCTCGTACGACCAGCGCACGCGCACACCGCCCTGCGCGCCCGGCCGCGCGGCATTCAATTCGGCCAGTCCCTGCAGCTCGTCGACGATCCGGTCGGCATTGGCCCGCATCGGTTCGGAGGCGGCGGCGGACGCGGAGGCCCGGCCCCGCGCGGTGGGGTCGCCCGAGCTGCCGGGGTCGCGGCGGTCGATCGCGTTGCGGCGCATCTGCTGCCGGTTGGCCTTCTTGCGCTCCCGCAGCGAGACCGGCACGGACCAGAGCTGGTACTTCGAACCCTCGGCCAGCACCTCGGCCGAGTACCCGGCGCGCACCGCGTCCACGGCCGCCCAGGGCAGCTCGATGACCCGGAACGGGTTCCGCACGCGCATCCGGTCCTCATTGGCGAAGACGGCCGGGCGGATCGTGAAGGCGACGATCAGCGGTACCGCGCACAGCGCCACCGCCAGTCCGATCCACGGGGTGTTGCCGGAGCCGCGGAGCACGGCGTCGCCGCAGAGCCAGACGGTCAGCGCGAGCAGCAGTACCCCCGAGACGAAGCCCATGGAGGATCGGTAGACCCGGTCTGCGTACACCGGCTCGTCGGACGGCTGCTGGCTGCTCATGGGGTCGATTCTGCCCCACGTCATCTCAGCCCACGAGATCGGCGTACAGGATGATGTTGTCGGGGCGGTGCCCGTTCGTGATCTCGCCGCCGCAGGTGATGACGCGCAGCTCGGGGCGGGCGGTGTCGCCGTACACCTTGGCGGTCGGGAAGTGCTTCTTGTCGACCTGCTCCAACTCGCGGACGCGGAAGACGGCGGTGGTGCCGTCGGCCCGCGAGATCGTGATCTCCTCGCCGGTGCGGACGCGCGACACGTCCTTGAGCACGGCGGGGCCGCGGGCGGTGTCGAAGTGGCCGATCAGCACGGCGGGACCGGTCTGGCCCGGCGTCACGCCCTTGGTGTACCAGCCGATCCGGTCGGCGTCGGCCACCGAGGGCACCTCGACGGTGCCGTCGGCGGCCAGGCCCAGCCCCAGTACCGGGGAGGTGTCCACCCCGGCCGAGGGGATCCGTACGCGTACGGGTTCGGAGGCGGCCATCGCGGTCGCGGCCGGGACGTCGGCCGGAGCGGCGGAGGCCGGGCCGATGTGCGGGGTCGGGGCGGACGCCGGGCTACCGGCGGGGGTGCCACCGCAGCCGGTCAGGGTGGCGAGGGCGAGCGGGGCGAGCAGCGCGGTGGCGCGGAGGGCGGCTCGGGACATGGGGGGCTCCTGAACGGGGACCGGCGGGCCACCCGAGGGTGGCCCGCCGAGATGGGCGTCGACGTGGCCGCGCGGGGCGGCCGTCGGTCAGCTGTGGCTGCGGCGACGGCGCAGGACGGTCGCCCCGAGCGCGGCGAAGACCGCGAGGAGGCCGGCGCCGGCGGCGACGGTGATGCTGTTGTCGGTGTCCTCGGAGGCGATCTCGGCGCCCGCGGCGACGGATCCCTGGGGGACGACGGTGGTCTGACCCACGGTCTGGGCGGAGACGTTCGTGGCGGTCACCGGCTTCGCGGTGGAGGGCTCGGGCTCGGCGGTGGAGGACTCGGGCTTCGGGGTGGAGGGCTGGGGCTCGGCGGTGGAGGGCTCGGGCTTCGGGGCCGGGGTCTCCTCCGTGACCTGGTAGTCGAGGGTGCAGCCCTTGGGGAGGGCGGGGAAGTCGGCGAAGCCGGACGGGACGTCGTCGCCGCCCTGGGTCTTCCACTCGAAGACGGGCTTGGCGCCGCTGGGGTTGTTGATGCGGGAGAAGTAGTCCGACGCGCCCTTGGGGTGGGTGCGGGTCAGGGTGCGGGTCCAGGTGTCGGCGGGGTCGGAGCCGTGCATGACGACCTTGGGGCCCTTGGGGGACATGGTCAGGTCGGCCTGCAGCCCGGCGCCGAGGTCGACCTGCTCGGTCCGGGAGACGCAGTCCGCCGGGGCGGTCGGCGCCTGCGGCAGCGGGTAGGACCTGGTCGTGCCGCCCTTGGCCACCGTCAGGGACGGGTGGCGCGGGTCCTCCTTGACGAGCCGCAGCTCCAGGCCGCTCACCGAGGCCTTGGGGTGCTCGCCGTCCAGCGTGGCGAGTGTGCGGCCCATGTAGTCGTCGCCCGGCTTCCAGTCGGCGGACACGGCGCGGATCCAGACCTCGGGACCCTCGGACGCGTTGCGCAGCACCGCGACGACACCCGTGTCGATCAGGACGGGCGTGCCGGCGTAGCGGGCGGGCACGGTCGCGGCGGCGGCCTGCGGGGCCGTGGCCGCGTACGCGGTGCCCGCGACCGGGGCGAGGAGGGCACCGGCGAGGACGGCGGTGGCGAGGGAGGCACGGAGGGCGGTACGCATAACGACTCCTTGAAGCGTTGTCTCGGAAAAGTGGAGGAGAGTCGCATGCCGCGGTTTTCTCTGTCGGTGAGAGCCGGGTGAGTGTCTGGCGGGCTGCTGAGAACAAAGTTACGGATCTTGTTCGTGCGGACGATCCGGCTCCTGTCACAGGTCCGTGACGGAGAGTGGAGGTGTCGATTCCATAGCGGATCCGGGGGCGGGGGTGACAGGTCGCTACGCGCGTAGATATGCTCATCTGGTGACCATGCCCACCACCCTCACCGCATTCGCTGACGTGACGACGTCCGACAGTGCGCTGCGCCGCTTCCTGCACGGGCTGCCCGGCGTCGACGCTGTCGGCCTGGAGGCCCGCGCGGCCTCCCTCGGCACCCGTTCGATCAAGACGACGGCCAAGGCGTTCGCCATCGACCTGGCCATCTCGATGATCGACCTGACGACGCTCGAAGGCGCGGACACCCCGGGCAAGGTCCGGGCGCTCTCCGCCAAGGCCGTCAATCCCGATCCGACCGACCGTTCGACCCCGATGACGGCCGCCGTCTGTGTCTATCCCGACATGGTGGCCACGGCGAAGGCGGCGCTGAACGGCGCCGACGTCAAGATCGCCTCCGTCGCGACCGCCTTCCCGGCCGGCCGCGCCGCCCTGCCCGTCAAACTCGCGGACACCCGTGACGCCGTCGCCGCCGGCGCCGACGAGATCGACATGGTCATCGACCGTGGCGCGTTCCTCGCCGGCCGCTACCTGGAGACATACGAGCTGATCAAGGCCGTCAAGGAGGCCTGCGTCCGCGAGGACGGCAGCGCCGCGCGCCTGAAGGTCATCTTCGAGACCGGCGAGCTGTCGACCTACGACAACATCCGCCGCGCCTCCTGGATCGGCATGCTCGCGGGCGCCGACTTCATCAAGACGTCGACGGGCAAGGTCGGGGTCAACGCCACCCCCGCCAACACGCTGCTGATGCTCGAAGCCGTCCGCGACTTCAAGGCGCAGACTGGAATCCAGATCGGCGTGAAGCCGGCCGGCGGCATCCGGACCACCAAGGACGCCCTCAAGTTCCTGGTCCTGGTCAACGAGACCGTGGGCGAGGACTGGCTGTCCAACCACTGGTTCCGCTTCGGCGCCTCCAGCCTGCTGAACGACCTGCTGATGCAGCGCCAGAAGCTGAGTACCGGCCGTTACTCCGGTCCCGACTACGTGACGGTGGACTGATCACCATGGCTTCCCTTTTCGAGTACGCGCCGGCCCCCGAGTCGCGTTCCGTCGTCGACATCGCCCCCTCCTACGGGCTCTTCATCGACGGTGAGTTCACCGACGCCGCCGACGGCAAGGTCTTCAAGACCGTCTCGCCGAGCAGCGAGGAGGTGCTGGCCGAGGTCGCCCAGGCCGGCGCCGCCGATGTGGACCGCGCCGTCAAGGCCGCCCGCAAGGCCTTCGCCTCCTGGTCCGCGCTGCCGGGCTCCGAGCGCGCCAAGTACCTCTTCCGCATCGCCCGGATCATCCAGGAGCGCAGCCGCGAGCTCGCCGTCCTGGAGACCCTGGACAACGGCAAGCCGATCAAGGAGACCCGCGACGCGGACCTCCCGCTGGTCGCCGCGCACTTCTTCTACTACGCGGGGTGGGCCGACAAGCTCGACCACGCGGGCTACGGCCCGAACCCGCGTCCGCTGGGCGTGGCCGGCCAGGTCATCCCGTGGAACTTCCCGCTGCTGATGCTGGCCTGGAAGATCGCCCCGGCGCTCGCCACCGGCAACACCGTCGTGCTGAAGCCGGCCGAGACGACCCCGCTCTCCGCGCTGTTCTTCGCGGACATCTGCCGCCAGGCGGGTCTGCCGAAGGGTGTCGTCAACATCCTGACCGGCTACGGCGACGCGGGCGCGGCCCTCGTCGAGCACCCGGACGTCAACAAGGTCGCCTTCACCGGCTCGACCGCCGTGGGCAAGAAGATCGCCCGCCACGTCGCCGGCACCCACAAGAAGGTCACCCTGGAACTGGGCGGCAAGGGCGCCAACATCGTCTTCGACGACGCCCCCATCGACCAGGCCGTCGAGGGCATCGTCAACGGCATCTTCTTCAACCAGGGCCAGGTCTGCTGCGCGGGCTCCCGCCTGCTGGTCCAGGAGTCGATCCACGACGAGCTGCTGGACTCCCTCAAGCGCCGCCTCTCCACGCTGCGCCTGGGCGACCCGCTCGACAAGAACACCGACATCGGCGCGATCAACTCCGCCGAGCAGCTGGCCCGGATCACCGCGCTCGCGGAGACCGGTGAGGCCGAGGGCGCCGAGCGCTGGTCCCCGGCGTGCGAGCTGCCGTCCTCCGGCTACTGGTTCGCCCCGACGCTCTTCACGAACGTCACCCAGGCGCACACCGTCGCCCGTGACGAGATCTTCGGTCCGGTGCTGTCCGTGCTGACCTTCCGTACGCCCGACGAGGCCGTCGCCAAGGCCAACAACAGCCAGTACGGCCTGTCCGCCGGCATCTGGACGGAGAAGGGTTCGCGCATCCTCGCGGTCGCGAACCAGCTCCGCGCCGGGGTCGTCTGGGCCAACACGTTCAACAAGTTCGACCCGACCTCGCCCTTCGGCGGCTACAAGGAGTCGGGCTTCGGTCGCGAGGGCGGCCGCCACGGCCTGGAGGGCTACCTCGATGTCTGATCAGTCGGCGGCGTCCCGCCTGCACGTCTTCAAGACCTACAAGCTGTACGTCGGGGGCAAGTTCCCCCGCTCCGAGAGCGGCCGGGTGTACGAGGTGTCCGACTCCAAGGGCAAGTGGCTGGCCAACGCTCCGCTGTCCTCCCGCAAGGACGCCCGTGACGCGGTGGTCGCCGCCCGCAAGGCCTTCGGCGGCTGGTCCGGCGCGACCGCGTACAACCGCGGTCAGATCCTCTACCGCGTCGCCGAGATGCTGGAGGGCCGCCGCGAGCAGTTCGTCCGCGAGGTCGGCGAGGCCGAGGGCCTGTCCAAGTCGAAGGCCGGCGCGGTCGTCGACGCGGCCATCGACCGTTGGGTCTGGTACGCGGGCTGGACCGACAAGATCGGCCAGATCGTGGGCGGGGCCAACCCGGTCGCGGGCCCGTTCTTCAACCTCTCCACCCCGGAGCCGACCGGTGTCGTCACGGTCGTCGCCCCGCAGGACTCGTCCTTCCTGGGCCTGGTCTCGGTGATCGCCCCGGTGATCGCGACGGGCAACACCGTCGTCGTCATCGCCAGCGAGCGGTCCCCGCTGCCGGCCCTGTCCCTGGGCGAGGTGCTCGCCACCTCCGACCTGCCCGGCGGCGTGGTCAACATCCTGTCCGGCAAGGCCGGCGAGATGGGCCCGCACCTGGCGTCCCACCAGGACGTCAACGCGATCGACCTGGCCGGGGCGGACGCGGCGCTGGCCAAGGAGCTGGAGATCGCGGCGGCCGACAACCTCAAGCGCGTTCTGCGTCCACAGCCTGTGGACGACTGGAGCGCCGACCCGGGCACCGCGCGGATGACGGCGTTCCTGGAGACCAAGACCGTCTGGCACCCCACCGGGTCGCTGGGCGCGGGCGGCTCGTCCTACTAGTCCCCCGGGACAGGACGGCCCCGTACGAGACCGGCCCCGGCAGCGTCCCCCGCGCTGTCGGGGCCTTCGTGTGCCCGCAGGGCGCGTGGCTACGGCTTCGGGAGCACCGGCCCGAGCAGCGAGGAGGCGGCGGCGGTCGGCAGCTCGCCGACCGACGGTCCCTGGGTGAGGATGCCGGTGACCATGCCGGTCCCGACCGCGGGGAAGTCGGCGACCTTCGTGGCGACGCCGTTGTCCAGCGGGTCCACGCCGGTGTGGGCGAGCGGGTTCACCTTGAGGTTCGCGATGGGGTCGGCGACCCCCGACAGGGCCGCCGGGATGTCGAGTTCACCGGCCTGCGCCCCGCCCGCGGCCATCGCCAGGGCCGCGCCCGCCATCGAGACGGTCAGTCCGGCGTTGCGGAGCCGGTTCGGAAGGGAAGGGGCTGCGTGACGTGCCATGGTGATCCCGCCTGAGGTCGTGGTCGCGTGCGCACGCAGCGTAGTTGAGGTGTGTTCCTGGACACCAACCGGCCACCGGGAGGATCCCCTACCCGGGGGAATGGTTCAGACTGGTGTCCCGTGAGCTCCCCCTCTTCCTCGCCGACCCGAGTCGTCCTGCTGACCGGTCCGTCGGGCTCCGGAAAATCCTCGCTGGCCGCCCGCTCAGGGCTGCCCGTGCTGCGCCTCGACGACTTCTACAAGGAGGGCGTCGACCCGACCCTCCCGCTCGTCGACGGCAGCTCCGACATCGACTGGGACTCCCCGCTGTCCTGGGACGCGGACGCGGCGGTCGCCGCGATCGCCGAACTGTGCGCGGCGGGACGGACCGACGTCCCCGTCTACGACATCGCGACGAGCTCCCGCACGGGCTCCGAGAGCCTCGACATAGCCCGCACCCCGCTGTTCATCGCCGAGGGCATCTTCGCCGCCGACGTGGCCGCCCGCTGCCAGGAGCTCGGTCTCCTCGCGGACGCCATCTGCCTGCGGGGCCGCCCCTCGACGACCTTCCGTCGCCGGCTGGCGCGCGACCTGCGGGAAGGCCGCAAGTCGGTGCCGTTCCTGCTGCGCAGGGGCCTGCGGTTGATGCGTGCGGAACGCGGCATCGTGGCCCGCCACGTCGCCCTGGGCGCACACGCCTGCGCCGGCGACGAGGCCCTCGGCCGCCTGGCGGCGGCCGCGGCGGGCCGCCACCGCGCGACGACCCCGGCGTAGGACCGTAACCCTCAGCGGCGGGACCAGCGCTCCGTCAGGGTGGTGAGCGCGGCCGCGGCCCGGTCGAGGCCGCGGTCGTCGCCGCGGAGGGTCTTGTTCAGTTCGACGTGCAGGAAGCGCGACTGCCGGTCGGCGGCGGTCCGGCCCTGTTCGTTCTCCCGGCCGGCGAGCTTGCAGCGCGCCGAGTACGCCGTGCAGACCTCCAGGCCGTCGCGCCGCAGCGCGGCGGTCAGCAGTTCGGCGTCCGCGAGGGCGCTGTCGCCGGCTCCGGTGGAGACCACCGCGTCGCGCCCGCGGAACGACTCGTCGGCGAACCCGTGCAGCTGGACCCCCGGCAGGTTCCGCCGAGCCAGCTCCTCCACCACCCCGTGGAAGACCGAGTCGTCGCGGTGCGCCACGTCCGCCGCCCCGTCCTCGGCCGCGTCGCGGTGGGCCCCCGCGAGCACGAGCACCCCGCCGGGCGACCCGCGCAGCACCCGCGCTCCCAGGAGTTCGGTGCGGGCGTCGGCGAGGGGGTGGGGGACCTGGACCGACCAGCGCGCAGGCCCGTCCAGGTCGACGTACACCCGGCCCCAGCCGCGGCCGGTGTGGCCCGATTCACTCACCCCGTCCGCCACCTCGGCGTACCGGCGTCCGGTGGCGGCGTCCGTGACGGTGCGGAGGGTGAAGTCGATCTCGGCCAGGCCGGTCCGCGCCGCTTCCGGATCCCCGTCGAGCACGTGGGCGAACGCCCTGGTGAACGCGCGTCGTTCCTGCTCGGTGGGGGTGCGGTAGCCGCCGCTCGCGCCGAAGCCGGCGGTGAAGTCGGCGATCCGCCGCTCCAGGTCGGTGCCGGCGGAGCGTTGGGGGGCGGGGTCGGTCGGGCGGGCCGGCGGCGCGCTTCCCGGGCCTGCCATCCAAAGAGTCAAAACGGTACAAACGGTGATCAAGGCGCCGCACAGAACCGCGATCGTTATCCGCCTGGTCCGTGGAGCGCTCATAGTCGTACGAAAATAGCGGAGTGATGCCCTCCGCTTTTGCCCCGCCCGCCCTTCACCCCGGCCCGCCCGACCTCGTGACCGGGACCCGTCGGCGGACCGGCCCGCGCTGACCGGACGCGCCGAGGCCCTCACGGCACTCCCCGCGCGCACCGCAAGACCGGATCACCACACCCCCTAGGCCGCACCGGCTCCAGGACAGAACGAAGAGGAGCCTGCGTTGGCCGCGTTGCGACCGAAGCGGCGACACCGGACCCGCCGCCGGGCCGACATGTCGCTCCTGGGCGGCATCCGCCCGCCCATCGCGGCCCTGTCCGCCCTGCTGCTGACCCTCGCCGCCCTCACCGCGTTCCAACTCGGTCACGTGGGCCGGGAGAGCGTACCGCCGGCCGTCCTCACCTCCCAGCAGCACTTCGCCGAGGACGGCGCCATCGCCCTGCGCGCCTCCCTCGACGAGAGCATCACGGACATCGGCAGGACCGCCTCCCTGTTCAGCTCCGGCGAACCGGTCTCGCCCGACTCCGTGCTCGACAAGCTCGGCAGCGTCTACCAGAAATGGCGCGGCACGGCCGTGATCGAGATCAAGTCGGGCCGACTGGAGGCGCAGCGCGGCGAGAACCTCCCGCTGACGGCCCTCGACCTGACCGCGCTCGACGGGGAGTCCGGCCTCGCCCCCCGCATGGTCCGGCTGGAGAACGGCGAGACCCGCCTGCTCACCCTCGCCCTGCTGTCCTGGCCCGACCGCCCCCAACAGCTCCTGGTCGCCTCCAGCAGCCTGAAGGTCCCCGGCATCAGCCTGGGCAGGTCCCGCGCCATCGCCGTCCTCGACTCCTCCGGCCAGGTCCTCGGCAGCGACGGCGTCGGAGGGTCCGGGCAGGAGAGGAAGCAGCTCGCGAAGTTCGCGAAGACCGTCGCCCCCAAGGCCGCACGGCACCCCCTCCAGGCCAAGGAGCCCGGCTCCGGCGGCTTCGCCGGCGTCAGCGGCAGCCTGCTCGGGGACGCCGGCGACGGCCACCGTTCCGTGGCCGGCTACGCGAAGCTCACCGGTGCGCAGCCCGGCGTGGGCACCGACGCGACCGCCCTCGGCCTCACCGTCCTCTCCTTCGTCAGCGTCGCCGAGGAGCGTTCCGCCGCCGTCGACTCCTTCTTCTGGATCGCCGCGTCCGCCGCCCTGCTCGTACTCGGCGCACTGGCCGTCGCCCTGCTCGTCACCACCGTCCAGCGCCCGCTGCTCCAGCTGTTCCTGGAAAGCCGCCGCATCGGCCGCGGCGACCTGAACCGGCCGGTCACCCTGCCCAAGTACGGCGAGGCCGCCCGGATCGGCGCCGCCCTCGACCGACTGCGCCGGCAGCTCCTCGGCGAACCCGCGGCGCGGACCGAGGGCCCGCGCGGCGGCCGCCGCTCCCGGATCGGTACCCGCGCCCTCCTCGCCGTGTGCGGGATCCTGCTCCTGGTCTGGTCGGCGCCGCTGCTGCTGACGCTCAACCGCGCGGGGGCCTCCGTAGCCGTGCCCAGGTCGATCGTCGACGACCAGCGCGAACGCACCGACACCCTCGCCGACCGGGTACGCCGCGCCCTCAACGAAGGACACGCCGACCTCACCTCCGTCGCCTCCGTCATCACCGACAGGAACACCCCGGGCGAGCTGACCGAGCTGCTGGAGCGCACCCGCGACCAGCACGGCCGCTACGCCTCCCTCTACGTCCTGGCCGCCGACGGCACCGTCCTCGCCCGCGCCGGCGGCACCCCCCACCACCCCGCCGGCCGGGGTCCCGCGAAACAGCCCGTCACCCTCGTCGACAGCGGCAACCGGCCGGTCATCACCGAATACGCCGAGGCACCCGGCCTGGCCGGCGCCGCGGTCGTCGGCGAGTTGCGCATCGACCTCCTCAACGCCCTGCTCAAGCGGCCCGGCCTCGGCGAGGTCCGCGTCGTCGACGCCCAGCACCGGGTGATCGCCGGGAACAACGGCTACCTGGCCTTCGCCTCGCTGTCGGACACCGGGCTCGACGCCCTGGTGAACGCGGCGAACGAGAAGAGCGGCACGGGCGACAAGGCGGGGAAGGGCCCGCACGCCAGGAGCGCCCTGATCCGCAAGGGCGACCTCGCCGTCGCCGCCGCCGCGCCGATGACCGGGGGCGGCGTGGCCCAGCCCCTGGGCTGGACCGTCGTCACCCGGCAGCCGGCCACGGGCCTGGAGATCCCCGCCTACACCGCGCAGAACCGCACCGTCCTGGCCGGACTCCTCGGCCTCACGGGCGCCGCGGCCTGCCTCGGCTGGACGCACATCGTCGTGGCCCGCCCGTTGCGCGAACTCGCCCGCCGCGCGGAGGCCCTGGCCGACGGTGACCGCCGCACCGTCCTCTACCCGACCCACCACGACGAGGTCGGCGCCGTCGCCCGCAGCCTCGAAGTCATCCGCCTCCAGCTGCTGGAGCAGCGCAAGCGGGACGCGGCCGGCGGCGCCCCCGTCCGGACGCCCGGAAGGAACTGACCCGTGCTCTTCCTCTACTGCGTGCTGCTCCTCAGCTGCCTGGTCATGCTCGTCGCGGGCGTCGTCGAGCAGCGCCGGCACTACGCCAACCTCGCGCACATACCGAACCGGGTGCTCGTCAACGGCATCCGCGGCAAGAGCTCCATCACCCGGCTGTGCGCGGGCGCCCTGCGCGGCGGCGGGCTGGTGACCGTCGCCAAGACCACGGGCACCGCGGCCCGCTTCATCCACCCGGACGCCACCGAGGAGCCCGTCTACCGGAAGTTCGGCATCGCCAACGTCGTCGAGCAGATCGGCATCGTCCGGCGCGCCGCCGCCTACCGGCCGCACGCCCTCGTCATGGAGTGCATGGCGGTCATGCCGGCGCTCCAGGAGATCAACCAGTCGAAGCTGATCCAGTCGACCATCGGCGTGCTGTGCAACGTCCGCGAGGACCACGTCGCCGAGATGGGCCCCACCCTCGACGACATCGCCCGCTCGCTGTCGCGCTCGATGCCGCACGGCGGAATCTGCGTCACCGCCGAGAAGGAACGCTTCCACGTGCTCCAGGAGGAGGCCGACGCGCGCGACTGCGCCCTCGTCTACGCCGACCCCGACACGGTCAGCGACGACGAGCTGCGCGGCTTCAGCTGGTTCACCTTCAAGGAGAACGTCGCCATCGCGCTCACCGTCGCCGAGCTCCTCGGCGTCGACCGCGAGACCGCCCTCCAGGGGATGTACGACGCCCCGCCGGACCCCGGTGTGCTCTCCGTCGAGCGGTACGTGGCCCCCGGCGGCAAGCGCGTCCGCTTCGCCAACGTCTTCGCCGCGAACGACCCCGAGTCGACGCTGATGAACATCAACCAGCTCCTCGACCTCGGCGCCGTCGACCGCCCCCTCAACGTCGTGATCAACTGCCGCCCCGACCGCGTCGAGCGCAACGGCCAGATGGGCGCGATCGTCCCGGACCTGATGCCCGACAAGGTCTTCGTCATCGGACACCCGGCCAAGAGCGCCATCGACGCGATCCCCGCCGAGTGGCGCGGGCGCGCCGTCGACCTCGGCGGCGACCAGCGCGACGGCGAGGAGTTCATGAACGAGCTGCTCGGCCACCTCGGCGAGAGTTCCTCGCTGGTCGCCATCGGCAACATCCACGGCCAGGGCGAGATCCTCCTGGAACACCTCGCGGAACTCCCCGGCTTCGAGGACGATCCCGACCCCGAGGAAGCCCACGCGGCGGCCCCGGGCCACGCGGGCGCCGTCCCCCGGCAGGCCGCCCCGGCGCAGCCGCCGTACCTGCCGCACCTCGACCCGTACGCCGACCTCACCGCCGCCCAGGAGGCCCGGTACGCGCAGCCCCCGGTGCCGCGGCAGTACGTCCATCCGCCGCAGCAGCCCTGGCCGCCCCACCCGTACGTGCCCCACCCGTACGAGCCCCAGCCGTACGAGCCCCACCCGAACCAGCAGTGGCAGAGCCCAGGAGAACCCCGTTGATCCCCGCAGTCCTCACCCCCGAGATCGCCGCGATCGGCATCGCGCTGGGCCTGCTGTTCTCCCTGCTCTGCTACCTGACGACGAACCTCTCGCCCGGCGGCATGATCACCCCCGGCTGGCTCGCGCTCACCCTCATCGAGGACCTGCAGCGCGCCGCGCTCGTCGTCGGCATCACCGCCCTGACGTACGCGCTCACCCTCGTCACCCAGAAGTTCGTCATCCTCTACGGCAAGCGCCTGTTCGCGGCCGTCGTCCTCATCGGCGTCCTCCTCCAGGCCACCGTCGTGATCGTGCTCCAGATGAAGTTCCCCCTGCTGTACGCGAACCAGACCCTCGGCTTCATCGTCCCCGGCCTGATCGCCTACCAGCTCGTCCGCCAGCCCAAGGGCGCCACGCTGCTCGCCACCGGCTCCGCGACGCTCATGACGTACGTCGTCCTGACCGCGGGCATCCTGCTCGGCTTCATGCCGCACGCCTGACCGACGCCCGACCGCCGCCGGCCCGACCACCCGCACCGCCCGGAGCACACCGATGACCGCCAAGCCCGCCCGCCGCACCCACCCCGTCCTGCACGCCGCCGTCGTGGCGCTCCTGCTGGCCGGCAGCGCGTACTTCACCTACGAACTGCGCAAGGAGGAGCAGGCCAAGGCCCCCGAGGTGCTGCGGGTCACCGACCAGGCGCACCAGGTCGGCGCCCAGGAGGGCGCCGCCCAGAAGTGGGAGCGGCTCAAGAACCCGGAGCGGTCGGTCCTGCGCGGCGCGGACGGCGCCGTCCTCGCCACCTTCACGGACGGCGCGCGCACCGCGTCGCTCACCGGCAAGAGCCGCACCTTCACCGAGCCCGCCACCACCGCCACCCGCGTCGTCACCGAGACCTGGGTCCGCCTGCTGCCGGAGAGCTGGCGCAGCGGCGCGGAGCGCGAGCAGTGGTTCCAGGACTGGTTCAAGAAGTACTACGGGAGCGAGGAGGACGACCTCTTCGCCATCGCCTTCCAGTACGGGGACCAGGCACCGGTCAAGAAGGACGCGGCCGGCGTCCAGTACGCGGGCGACGCCGCCTTCGGGCCGCTCAACCCGAACGGCTCCGCGGGCAACGACCTCCGCCTGGAACAGTCGGACTTCTACGACTACCTCGGCATCCCGTACACCTTCCGCAACGGCACCACGGAACGGCCGGAGAAGGCCAAGCACCGGGCCATGGACTGCTCCGGATTCATCCGCACGGTCTTCGGATACCGCGGCCGCTTCCCCCTGATGGCCTCCGACACCGCGGGCAACGGACTGCCGCGCACCGCCAACGGAATGGCCCGATCCAAGGTCGGGGTGGACATCTTGTCCCTCAAGGGCGTCGGCCCGCAGGACCGGCCGGCCTCCGTCGACGTCCTCCAGCCGGGCGACCTGGTGTTCTTCAAGCTCGACGCGCGCACCGGCGACCGCCTCGACCACACCGGCATGTACCTCGGCAACGACACCGACGGGCACAAGATCTTCATTTCGAGCCGTGAGGAGGCCAACGGGCCCACCATCGGTGACAAGGGCGGCGCCTCGCGCCTCGACGGCAACGGCTACTACGCCGCCGCCCTGCGCAGCGCCAAGCGACTGTGACCCGACCGTCCGCGCGGCCCGCCGGCCCGCGTACCGGACATATGAAAAGGCGGGACCAGGCGGACCCCCGTCCGCTCGATCCCGCCTTTTCCCCCCGCGGCCCCCGCCCCACCCCCGTAGGACGGGCCCCCTGGCCCGATGGCTTCTGTGTGGGCCGCGTTACGCGACCAGCTCCTCGAAGGACTCCGCCTCGTCACGGCCGAAGCTGAGCGCCTCGTCCTCCCGCAGGCGGCGCAGCGAGCGCCAGATGCTCGACTTCACGGTGCCGACGCTGATGCCGAGGATCTCCGCGATCTCCGGGTCCGTGCGGCCCTCGTAGTAGCGGAGCACCAGCATCGTGCGCTGCGGCTCCGGGATCCGGGTCAGGGCCTGCCACAGCACCGCGCGCAGCTCCGTACCGCGCATCGCGTCCGTGTCGGAGGCCGTCTCCGGCAGCTCCTCCGTCGGGTACTCGTTCAGCTTCCGCCGACGCCACGCGCTGATGTGCAGGTTCGTCATCGTGCGGCGCAGGTAGCCGCCGACGGCCGCCTTGTCGCTGATCCGGTCCCAGGCGCGGTACGTGGAGAACAGCGCGCTCTGCAGCAGGTCCTCGGCCTCGTACCGGTCACCGGTGAGGTGGAAGGCCGTCGCGTACAGGGCGGCGCGCCGCTCCTGGACGTACGCCGTGAACTCCGCCTCCGAGATGGAGGGAGTGGTCCGCTCGGCGGTGGGAACCGCCTGGTACTGGTTGGCGTCAATGGCTACGACGTGGGCCGGCCGGGGACGGGCGACCGCCACCGTACGGACACCCGCCCGGCGGTTCACATCGTGCAGCCGCGTGACAACCGCGCTGGTGGTGGTGCTGTGCAGCGTGTTCATCTCGCGCCCCCCGTCGTGGAGTGTGTCTGCTTCGGTCCGTTGTGCGTTGATGAAAAGATTGCCCCGCCGACTTAACCGGGGTGTCCGTCGACTGTCACAGCCGTGTCACAGCGACTTCTGACAGGACCCCGACAGGATCACGTCGCGCGACGGTCGAGTTCCCGACGGCCGATGGGTCAGAATGAGCGCGTGCCTTTCCTGTTGCTGATCGAGGACGACGACGCCATCCGCACGGCCCTCGAACTCTCCCTGTCTCGCCAGGGCCACCGTGTGGCCACCGCGGCGACGGGCGAGGACGGCCTGAAACTGCTGCGCGAGCAGCGGCCGGACCTGATCGTGCTGGACGTGATGCTGCCCGGGATCGACGGCTTCGAGGTGTGCCGGCGGATCCGCCGCACCGACCAGCTGCCGATCATCCTGCTCACCGCGCGCAGCGACGACATCGATGTCGTCGTCGGGCTGGAGTCGGGAGCCGACGACTACGTGGTCAAGCCCGTCCAAGGGCGGGTCCTCGACGCCCGGATCCGGGCCGTACTGCGCCGCGGCGAGCGCGAGTCGAGCGATTCGGCGAGCTTCGGCTCCCTGGTCATCGACCGGGCCGCCATGACCGTGACCAAGAACGGCGAGGACCTGCAGCTCACGCCGACCGAGCTGCGGCTGCTGCTCGAACTGAGCCGCCGGCCCGGGCAGGCGCTCTCGCGCCAGCAGCTGCTGCGGCTGGTCTGGGAGCACGACTACCTCGGTGACTCGCGGCTCGTCGACGCCTGCGTGCAGCGGCTGCGCGCCAAGGTCGAGGACGTGCCGTCCTCGCCCACCCTGATCCGTACCGTACGAGGTGTCGGCTACCGCCTGGACTCCCCGCAGTGATCCGGTCGTTGCTCGCGGGCCGGCGCTGGACCAGCCTGCGGCTGCGGCTCCTCATGGTGTTCTGCCTGGTCGCGCTCACGGCCGCGGTCTCGGCCTCCGGTATCGCCTACTGGCTCAACCGCGAGGCCGTCCTCACCCGCGTCCAGGACGCGGCCCTCGGCGACTTCCGGCAGGAGATGCAGAACAGGGCCGCCGCGCTGCCCGCCGATCCCACCGCCGAGGAGTTGCAGCGCACCGCCGAACTGATGGCGGGCAGCAGCCCCGGATACAGCGTGCTGCTGGTGCAGGTGGGCAAGGACAACCGGCAGATCTTCGGCGCGGCGGGGCCCGATTCCTTCGGGTTGGCCAACGTACCGAAGTCCCTGCGGAACGCGGTCGACGACCGGCAGAAGACCACCGCCGCGAACGACTCCGAATACCACGTCTACTGGCAGCGGACGAAGCCGCACGGCAATCCGTACCTGGTCGGCGGGACACGCGTGGTGGGCGGCGGGCTCACCGGCTACATGTACAAGTCCCTCGCGCAGGAGCGGGACGACCTGAACGCGCTCGGCTGGTCGCTGACCATCGCCACCTGTCTCGCACTGCTCGGCTCGGCCCTGCTGGCCCAGGCCGCGGCCCGTACCGTGCTCAAGCCCGTGCAGCGGCTCGGGGACGCGGCGCGGCGGCTCGGCGAGGGCGAGCTGGACCACCGCCTCGACGTGTCGGGCACCGACGAACTCGCCGACCTCTCGCACACCTTCAACAAGACGGCCGAGGCGCTGGAGAAGAAGGTCGCCGACATGAGCGCGCGCGAGGAGGCCAGCCGGCGCTTCGTCGCGGACATGTCGCACGAACTGCGGACACCGCTGACCGCGCTGACGGCGGTGGCCGAGGTGTTGGAGGAGGAGGTCGAGGACCTCGATCCGATGATCGCACCGGCCGTGGCGCTGGTCGTCAGCGAGACCCGCCGCCTCAACATCCTGGTGGAGAACCTGATGGAGGTCACCCGCTTCGACGCGGGGACGGCCAAGCTGGTCCTGGACGACGTGGACGTCGCCGACCAGGTCACGGCCTGCATCGACGCCCGGGCCTGGCTCGACGCGGTCGAACTCGACGCCGAACGGGGCATCGTGGTCCGCCTCGACCCGCGCCGCCTCGACGTCATCCTCGCCAACCTCATCGGCAACGCGCTCAAGCACGGCGGCTCGCCCGTCCGGGTGTCGGTGACGGTCGAGGGGGAGTGGCTGGTGATCGCGGTGCAGGACAACGGTCCGGGCATCCCCGAGGAGGTCCTGCCGCACGTCTTCGACCGGTTCTACAAGGCGAGCGCGTCGCGACCGAAGTCGGACGGCAGCGGGCTCGGACTGTCGATCGCCGTGGAGAACGCGCACATCCACGGCGGCGACATCACCGCCGCCAATGTGGCGGGCGGTGGGGCGCTGTTCACGCTGCGGCTGCCGGTGGACGTGGGAAAGGTGCTCGCGGGTGACGAGGATGCGTAGGGCTCTGCCGGTGGTACCGGTGGTGCTGGCCCCGTTCGTCGCGGCCCTGCTGCTCGCGACGTCGGCCTGTGGGATCCGGGCGACGACCGTGCCGGTCGACGTGGGCGCGGCGCCCTCGCGGGTGTCCTGCGACACGAAGGAACAGCCGAGCGGGGTGCAGGGCTTCCGGGCCACGGTGGAACTGGTCTGCGGCTCGCAGCTGGTGGGCGTGGAGCGCGTGGTTCCGGTACCCGAGAAGAAGCCCGTACGGGACCCGCTGGCGATGGTCGCGCAGGCCCTGCTGGAAGCGCTGGAGCGAACGCCGAGCACGGAGGAGCGGGACGCCGGCTTCACGAGCGAGGTCCCGGTCGGGCTGTCGGCGGGCGCGCCGAGGCCGGGCGACCCGGCGGGCACGGTGCGGCTCAGCCGCAAGCCGGAGGACCTGCCGCCGGTGGCGCTCTCGCAGATCGTGTGCACGCTGGCGGGCAGCGAGGCCCTGAAGGCGACCCCGGGCCCGGTGATCCTCGGCGGGCCGGACGCGGACCCGCCGCGGGCGTGGGAGTGCACGGACGCGGTCCGCTCCCGCCCGGAGTCGGTACCGACCCTGGGTGAACTGGCGACCCCGACCCCGACCCCGACTCCTTCCTGACACTCCGTCGTCACGTCGGCGGGCCCGGACACGCGAAGGCCCGGTCCCGCCGGACGGGGCGGGACCGGGCCGGGCAGGGGCCGAAGCCCCGGCCGCGCGAGTGACGCGGAGGAAGCTCAGATGCCCATGGCCGCCGAGAGGTCCTTCTTGATCGCGTCCAGGACCTCCTGGCCGCGGACGCGGGCCGAGGCCAGGTCGGAGGCCTCGGCCACCGGGACCACGACCTCCAGGTAGCACTTCAGCTTGGGCTCGGTACCCGACGGGCGGGCGATGACCCGGGCCTTGTACGTGCCGTCCAGGTAGTAGCGCAGGCCGTCCGTGGGCGGGAGGGACTCCGTGCCCTTGGACAGGTCCTCCGCCGAGACCACCCGCAGACCGGCGAGCGACACCGGCGGCTGCGCGCGCAGCGCGGCCATCGCGTCGGCGATGATCGACAGGTCCGAGACGCGCACCGACAGCTGGTCCGTGGCGTGCAGCCCGTGGGCCATCGCCAGGTCGTCCAGCAGGTCGGTCAGCGTGCGGCCCTGCTCCTTGAGCACCGAGGCCAGCTCCGCCACCAGCAGGGCGGCGGTGACGCCGTCCTTGTCGCGGACGCCCTCGGGGTCCACGCAGTAGCCGAGCGCCTCCTCGTAGCCGTAGCGCAGGCCCTCGACGCGGGCGATCCACTTGAAGCCGGTGAGGGTCTCCTCGTAGCCCACGCCCGCCGCCTCCGCGATCCGGCCCAGGAGGCTGGAGGAGACGATGGACTCGGCGAAGACACCCCGTGCGCCCTTGTGGACCAGGTGCGCCGCCAGCAGCGCGCCGACCTCGTCGCCGCGCAGCATCCGCCAGCCGTCCACCGTGGGCACGGCCACGGCGCAGCGGTCCGCGTCCGGGTCGTTGGCGATCACGATGTCGGGCTGGACCTCGGCGGCCTTCGCGAAGGCCAGGTCCATCGCGCCCGGCTCCTCCGGGTTCGGGAACGCCACGGTCGGGAAGGCCGGGTCGGGCTCGGCCTGCTCGGCGACGAGCACCGGCTCCGGGAAACCGTGCCGGGCGAAGGCCGCCATGACGACGTCCTTGCCCACGCCGTGCATGGCCGTGTAGACGGTCCGTACGCCCCGGGGGGAGCCGGGGGTCAGGACGGCGTCCGTGCGCGCCAGGTAGGCCTCCAGGACCTCGTCGCCGAGCTCCTGCCAACCCGACTCGGGGCGCGGTACGTCGGCCAGCTTCCGGACCGCCGCGATCTGCGCCGCGATCTCGGTGTCGGCCGGGGAGACGATCTGCGAGCCGTCGCCGAGGTAGACCTTGTAGCCGTTGTCCCGGGGCGGGTTGTGGCTCGCGGTCACCTCGACGCCGGCGACGGCGCCGAGGTGCCTTATGGCGTACGCGAGCACGGGCGTCGGCAGGGGGCGGGGCAGGAGGGCCGCGCGCAGCCCGGCGCCGGTCATGACGGCCGCGGTGTCGCGGGCGAAGTCCGCAGACTTGTAGCGGGCGTCGTAGCCGACGACGACCAGGCCGCCGTCGTGGCCCTGGGCCTTCAGGTAGGCCGCGAGGCCCGCCGCGGCCCGGATGACCACGCCGCGGTTCATCCGCATCGGGCCGGCGCCGATCTCACCGCGCAGTCCGGCGGTGCCGAACTGCAGGGTGCCCGAGAAACGGTCCGCGAGCTCCGCCGTGTCGCCGGCCTCGATGAGCGCGGCCAGTTCCGCGGCCGTCTCCGGGTCCGGGTCCTCGGCCAGCCAGGCCTGCGCCCGGATGATCAGGTCGTCCTGTGCCTGTGCCTGTGCCTGTTCCTGCACTGCTTCCGCCTTAGCTCTCGTACGTCGATCAGATGCGGGCGAGGACCTGCGTCAGCAGCGTGCCCATGCGGGCGGCCGAGTCGCGACCGGCCTGGAGGACCTCTTCGTGGTTCAGCGGCTCGCCGGACAGGCCCGCCGCCAGGTTGGTGACCAGGGAGATGCCGAGCACCTCGGCGCCGGCCTCACGGGCGGCGATGGCCTCCAGCACGGTGGACATGCCGACCAGGTCGGCACCCATGACGCGGATCATGTTGATCTCGGCCGGGGTCTCGTAGTGCGGGCCGGGGAACTGGACGTAGACGCCCTCTTCGAGGCTCGCGTCGATCTCCTTGCACATCGCGCGCAGGCGCGGCGAGTACAGGTCGGTGAGGTCGACGAAGTTCGCGCCGACGATCGGCGAGGTGGCCGTCAGGTTGAGGTGGTCGCTGATCAGGACGGGCTGGCCGGGCTTCATGCCCTCGCGCAGACCGCCGCAGCCGTTGGTCAGGACGACGGTCTTGCAACCGGCGGCGACGGCGGTACGCACGCCGTGGGCGACGGCGGCGACGCCGCGGCCCTCGTAGTAGTGGGTCCGGCCGAGGAAGACCAGGGCGCGCTTCTCGCCGATCTTGTACGAGCGGATCTTGCCGCCGTGGCCCTCGACGGCGGCGGGCGGGAAGCCGGGCAGCTCGGTGACGAGGAACTCGGCCTCGGGGGCGCCGAGCGCCTCTGCGGCGGGGGCCCATCCGGAGCCCATGACGAGGGCGACATCGTGGGTGTCCACGCCGGTCAGCTCACGCAGGCGGGCGGCTGCGGCGTCGGCGGCGGCGAAGGGGTCGGTAACAGATGCGTTCACGCGGACGAGCGTAACCGTTTTCCGGCTACGCGCGTAGATGGCACAGCTCACGGTGTTCGGATCGTTGCCTTGTCGTTTCCGCCGAAAGGTCCCCGTGGGGCGGCGGAGCCCCGCCGCGTCGGCCTGGGTGGCAAGGGGCGTCCCCGCAGGGGTCAGCAGGGGCGCTTGCGGATTTCCATCACGTAGTCGTGCGGAGCGCCCGCGGATTCGGCGGCGTCGGCGATCTCGCCCAGGTAGCGGGCCGAGGGCAGACCGCCCTCGTAGCCGTTCAGGACGTACACCCAGGCCGCCTCCTCACCGTCCAGCGTGTGCACACGCACGCGCATCCGGCGGTAGATGTCGAGTCCGACACCCTCCCAGCGGTCCATCGAGTCCTCGTCCAGCGGCGCGATGTCGTACAGGGCCACGAAGACCTGCTGGCGGGGGGCTTCCACGATCGTGGCGAGAGCGCCCTCCCAGCCCATCTGCTCGCCGCCGAAGGTCAGCCGCCAGTCGTTGATCCAGCCCGTGCCGCGCAGCGGCGAATGCGGAGCGCGGCGCGTCATCAGCCGCGGGTCGAGGTTGCCGGCGTACGCGGCGTAGAGCGACATGTGGTCGAGAGTACGGGAGGGGTGCCGGTGCACGCGTGCCCGGATGGCGGGACCGGGCGCGAAGCACCTTGAAGCGTGCGGGACAATGGAGCACGGAATGCATCCCCCGGGGAGACCCCCCGGAACACCGGCCGGGGCGGCAGCCGGCCGGGTAGACGTGAGGCGGACTTTTCGTGACCCGGATCGTGATCATCGGCGGCGGACCCGGCGGGTATGAGGCAGCCCTGGTGGGGGCCCAGCTCGGCGCGGAGGTGACCGTCGTCGACTGCGACGGTCTGGGCGGGGCATCGGTGCTGACCGACTGCGTACCCTCCAAGACTCTGATCGCGACCGCCGAGGTGATGACGACCTTCGACTCCTCGTACGAGGAGCTCGGCATCGTCGTCGCGGACGACACCCCGCACATCGAGCAGGCCGCGCGCGTCGTCGGCGTGGACCTCGGCAAGGTGAACCGACGCGTCAAGCGCCTCGCGCTCGCCCAATCGCACGACATCACGGCCTCCGTCACCCGGGCCGGCGCCCGCGTGGTGCGCGGTCGCGCCAAGCTCGGCGGACCGCAGGGCATCGACGGCACCCGGGACGTCATCGTCACGGCCGCCGACGGCTCCGAGACGATCCTGACCGCCGACGCCGTCCTGATCGCGACCGGCGGCACCCCGCGCGAGATCCCCGACGCCATGCCCGACGGCGAGCGGATCCTGAACTGGACCCAGGTCTACGACCTCGACGAGCTCCCCGAGGAACTCATCGTGGTCGGCTCCGGTGTGACCGGCGCCGAGTTCGCCGGCGCCTACCAGGCCCTCGGCTCCCGGGTGACCCTCGTGTCCTCCCGCGACCGCGTGCTGCCCGGCGAGGACCCGGACGCCGCCGCCGTGCTGGAGGACGTCTTCCGGCGCCGCGGCATGAACGTCGTCGGGCGCTCGCGCGCCGAGTCGGCGAAGCGGGTGGGCGACCGGGTCGAGGTCACCCTCTCCGACGGTCGCGTGCTGACCGGTACGCACTGTCTGATGGCGGTCGGCGCGATCCCCAACACCAAGAACATGAACCTGGAGGAGTCCGGGGTCCGGCTCAAGGACTCCGGGCACATCTGGACCGACAAGGTCTCGCGCACCTCCGCGCCCGGCGTGTACGCCGCCGGTGACGTGACGGGCGTCTTCGCGCTCGCGTCGGTCGCGGCGATGCAGGGACGCATCGCGATGTACCACTTCCTCGGTGACGCGGTGGCCCCGCTGAACCTCAAGACGGTGTCCTCCAACGTCTTCACCGACCCGGAGATCGCCACCGTCGGCTACACCCAGGCGGACGTGGACGCCGGCAAGATCGACGCCCGCGTGGTCAAGCTCCCGCTGCTGCGCAACCCGCGCGCCAAGATGCAGGGCATCCGGGACGGCTTCGTGAAGCTGTTCTGCCGTCCGGGCACCGGCATCGTCGTCGGCGGCGTGGTCGTCTCCCCGCGCGCGAGCGAGCTGATCCACCCCATCTCGATCGCGGTCGACAACAATCTGACGGTCGAGCAGATCGCAAAAGCGTTCACCGTGTACCCCTCGCTCTCGGGCTCGATCGCCGAGGTGGCCCGTCAGCTGCACACGCGGAAGGCCGCCGGGGAGGCGTAGCCCCCGCTAACCGCCGCACACCGTAAGGGGTTTGGGGCGGGGCGTCGTTTCGTGGCCGGATGTTCACGCAACCCTCGGGCCGCGTATACCACTAGTCGCCCCGCCTTATGGACAACTTCGGTATTCCGGCGCAAAGAGCTGAAAGCAGACGGTCGTTGGCGTTACTGTCAGTTTCGTGTTCGCTGCAGAACGTCGCCAATTGATCCTCGAAATGGTGCGGGCCAACGGAGCGGTTTCGCTCCGGGAGCTCGCCCGCGTCGTCCAGACCTCCGAAGTGACCGTACGGCGGGACGTGCGGGCACTGGAGGCAGAAGGACTCCTCGACCGCCGACACGGCGGTGCGGTATTGCCGGGCGGTTTCACGCGGGAGTCCGGCTTTCCGCAAAAGTCCCATCTCGCGACGGCGGAGAAGACCGCCATTGCCGATGTCGCCGCCTCCCTCGTCGAAGAGGGCGAGGCCGTCGTCGTCGGCGCGGGCACCACGACCCAGGAGCTGGCCCGTCGGCTCGCCCGTGTGCCCGGACTGACCGTCGTCACCAACTCGCTGCTCGTCGCCCAGGCCCTGGCCCACGCGAACCGGGTGGAGGTGGTCATGACCGGCGGCACCCTGCGCGGGTCCAACTACGCCCTCGTGGGCAGCGGAGCCGAGCAGTCCCTCCAGGGACTGCGGGTCTCGCGGGCCTTCCTGTCCGGCAGCGGTCTGACCGCCGAGCGCGGGCTGTCCACGTCCAACATGCTGTCCGCCAGCGTGGACCGGGCGCTGGTGCAGGCGGCGGCGGAGGTGGTGGTGCTGGCCGACCACACGAAGCTCGGTACCGACACCATGTTCCAGACTGTGCCCACCGATGTGATGACGCGTCTGGTGACGGACGAGCCGCCGCCGCACGACGACCGGGCGGGTACGGAGCTTCAAGCACTCGCCGATCAGGGCGTGCAGATCACCGTGGCCGGCGGGGCGGTGCCCACCGGCGGTGTGGACGGGATGCAGGGCCGGCGGCCACGCCGCGATTCGCCGCTGCCGGTGCAACGGCGGGGCGGGCCGACGGCGCAGCTGCGCAGTGCGGCCGGCGGGATGCTGGAGCCCCAGGCGGAGCGGGCGCGCGTGGCCGACATGCGCCGCCGCTAGGCCGTCAGCCGCTTCCGGCCGCTGCGGGCCGTGCCGATCATGCCGGGCTTTCGGAGCCCGGCCCGGTCGGCCTTCCCCCACCGGATCCGTCCTTCAGGAGACTAGCCCGTCCGGGTGAATTCATCCGGTTGTCCGATCTGATCACACGGTGGGCTCCAGGATGCTCCAGCGCCCTGGAGCCGTGTGACCGCACGGCGGGAGGGGCCTGAAGGAGGGTTCGATGACTGTGGTCCCGTCCGGTATACCGCCCCTGAGCGACCGGAGACCGCCGGCTTCCCGCCACGTACTTCGTCGTGTCGTGGGCGTCCTCGTGACGGTCCTGCTGACGTCCCTGTTCTCCGTGGTGGCCGTACCGTCCGCATCCGCCTGGAGCGACGACTACCCCGCCAAGTGGCGGAACGTCCCCATGGACTCGACGTACGACGACTGGGGCATGTTCAACCGGGAGTGCACCAGCTTCGTCGCCTGGCGCCTGCAGAGCCGGAACGGCTTCGGCATGCCGTTCCACGCCGACGCCACCGACTGGGGGAGCCGGGCCAGGGCCATGGGCTTCCGCGTCGACAACATCCCCGCCAAGGGCGCCGTCGCCCTGGGGGCGGGACACGTCGCCTGGGTGGAGTCCGTAGGCAACGGCACGGTGACCGTCGAGGAGTACAACCACGGCTACGACGGCAAGTACAACGAACGGACCGTCCCGACGGGCGCGTTCCAGTACATCCACTTCAAGGACCTGCCGGAGGTCCCCCCGCCGCCGCAGTCCGCACCGGCCGCTCCGGCCGGAATCGCGGTGTTGGCCCATGGCTCACGGGTGGTCCTCCAATGGAGCGCCTCGGCCGGTGCCACCGACTACCAGGTCAGCCGGAACGGCACCCTCCTCGCCACGGTGACGGGCACCCGGTGGCTCGACGTCCAGGTGTCGCCGCAGCAGGACTACGCCTACTCCGTCGTCGCCCGCAACGCCGCCGGCGTCTCGGCCCCCGCCACCCGGTACGTGCAGAACGACGCGGACTCGGCGGACCTCGCGTACCTGTCGACGAAGGACGGGCCCGCGGAGTGCGGGCGAGCCGGGGACCAGGGCGCCCAGAAGCTGGTCTGCAGCGTGCTGAAGCCGACCGGTTGGGTCACCGCGTACTCCGTGCCGAACGACTGGGGGTATGTGTCGGATCGGTCGTGGTTGGTGAACGCGGACGGTTCGGTGTCGTACTGCCGTCGGGTGGGTGCGGGTGATCAGGTGTTGTGCGATCGGTTCGACG
>NZ_JBICYT010000005.1:126622-204643 GCF_043201215.1 Streptomyces sp. NPDC048331
GGACGGTTCGGTGTCGTACTGCCGTCGGGTGGGTGCGGGTGATCAGGTGTTGTGCGATCGGTTCGACGGAACGGCGTGGACCTCGTCGATGTCGCCGCACTACGACCTCGGCTACCCGGACACGTTCGCGTAACCGGGCGGGGTCCGCATCGCGGACCTGAAAACGAGGAACGCCGGCGGGGCTGGATCTCTCCAGCCCCGCCGGCGTTCAAGGTGCTGCGGGACGTCAGTCCTTGATCTCGCAGATCGTCGCGCCCGAGGTGACCGACGCGCCGACCTCGGCGGTGAGGCCGACGACGGTGCCGGAGCGGTGCGCGTTCAGCGGCTGCTCCATCTTCATGGCCTCGAGTACGACGACCAGGTCGCCCTCGTTGACCTGCTGGCCCTCCTCGACCGCGACCTTGACGATCGTGCCCTGCATCGGGGAGGCGAGGGTGTCGCCGGAGGCGGCGGGCCCGGACTTCTTGGCCGCGCGGCGCTTCGGCTTCGCGCCGCCGGCGGCGGCGGTGCGGGCCAGGGTCATGCCCAGCGACGAGGGGAGCGAGACCTCGAGGCGCTTGCCGCCGACCTCGACGACGACCGTCTCACGGCCCGGCTCGTCCTCGGTGTCGTCCGCCGCCGGGGCCGAGAACGCAGGGATCTCGTTGACGAACTCGGTCTCGATCCACCGGGTGAAGACGGTGAACGGGGTGCCGTCGGTGGGGGCGAACGCCGGGTCGGCGACGACCGCACGGTGGAAGGGGATGGCCGTGGCCATGCCCTCGACCTCGAACTCGGCGAGCGCGCGGGCGGCACGCTGCAGGGCCTGCTCGCGGGTGGCGCCGGTGACGATCAGCTTGGCCAGGAGCGAGTCCCAGGCCGGGCCGATCACGGAGCCGGACTCGACGCCCGCGTCGAGGCGGACGCCCGGGCCCGAGGGCGCGGCGAACTTCGTCACCGTGCCGGGCGCCGGGAGGAAGCCGCGACCCGGGTCCTCGCCGTTGATGCGGAACTCGATGGAGTGACCGCGCAGGACCGGGTCGCCGTAGCCGAGCTCCTCGCCGTCGGCGATGCGGAACATCTCGCGGACCAGGTCGATGCCGGAGACCTCTTCGGTGACCGGGTGCTCGACCTGGAGGCGGGTGTTGACCTCGAGGAAGGAGATCAGGCCGTCGGCGGAGACCAGGAACTCGACGGTGCCGGCGCCGACGTAGCCGGCCTCCTTCAGGATCGCCTTGGACGCGGCGTACAGCTCCGCGTTCTGAGCGTCGCTCAGGAACGGGGCCGGGGCCTCCTCCACGAGCTTCTGGTGGCGGCGCTGGAGCGAGCAGTCACGGGTCGAGACGACGACGACGTTGCCGTGCGAGTCGGCCAGGCACTGGGTCTCGACGTGGCGGGGCTTGTCGAGGTAGCGCTCGACGAAGCACTCGCCGCGCCCGAAGGCGGCGACGGCCTCACGGACGGCCGATTCGTAGAGCTCCGGCACCTCTTCGAGGGTGCGGGCGACCTTCAGACCGCGACCGCCACCACCGAAGGCGGCCTTGATGGCGATCGGCAGGCCGTGCTCCTTGGCGAAGGCGACGACCTCCTCGGCCCCGGAGACCGGGTCCGGCGTGCCGGCGACCAGCGGCGCCCCGGCGCGCTGGGCGATGTGACGGGCGGCCACCTTGTCGCCGAGGTCACGGATGGCCTGCGGCGGCGGACCGATCCAGGTCAGGCCGGCGTCGATCACGGCCTGGGCGAAGTCGGCGTTCTCGGACAGGAAGCCGTATCCGGGATGGATGGCGTCCGCACCGGAGTCGGCGGCGGCCTGGAGGACCTTGGAGATGTCCAGGTAGCTGGCGGCCGGGGTGTCACCGCCCAACGCGAAAGCTTCGTCGGCCGCGCGGACGTGCAGAGCGTCCCGGTCCGGATCGGCGTAGACGGCTACGCTCCCGATCCCGGCGTCCCGGCAGGCCCGAGCAACGCGGACAGCGATTTCGCCACGGTTGGCGATGAGCACCTTGCGCACGATGGCTCCCTCCTTGAAACAAGCTGAGTTTAGGGACAGCCCACACGGCCTTTCGACCCTTCCCCGGTGGTGACCTTGCCCACACAGAGTGTGATGCGAGGGTCGAACCGGCGGAGAACCCTTGTGGCGCCCCAGGTCAGGGGGATCCCCGACTGCACAGTAACCCCGTCATGTATCCAAGGTCTCTGTCCCCCCGGTCAGCGGCCCCGGGTGATTCTTTGTCGAGTCCCTACGAACGGCCCAGAGTTTCTTTGCGGTCGTGAGAGGAGTTGTCCCCTTGTTTACTGATTGGTAGCCCGGTCGTCCCGCAGGGCGAACAGGGACAACACCGTACCCACAGCGAGGTGGCGCGGACGGGCCCGGGCGGGCGGCAGCGCGCCGGGCGTGTCCTACGGATGGACGACAGCGGGCCCGCGATCGGCCGACGCCGGGGACACCGGCGAGTTGGCAACCCGGGCGGTCCGAACGGCGTCCTCCACACGGCGTGGAAAAGGGACGACCAGCGAGACGAGGACGAGGAGATGGCCTTGGCAGGCTACTTACCGGGGCTCCTTCCCGGCCGATCCGACGCGGCCGGGGTCGGGCGGCGCCCACCGGCCGTCGCGGCGTGAGCGCCGGGACGAAGTCGCCCGCGGATCCGGCCGGGCGCCGCGTCCTGTCGGCGGCGCTGTGCGCGAGCGCCCCGGCGGAGGTGCTCGATTTCCTGCTGCCGCTGTGGGCGGGGTCGACGCTGCGCGCCGGGGCCTCCGTGGTCGGCGCGCTGATCGCCTTCGAGGCGGTGGTCTCGCTGGTCGTGCGCCCGCTCGCCGGGGAGCTGGCCGACCGCTTCGACCAACGCCGGGTGGCCGCGGCCGGCGCGGGTCTGTACGCCCTCTCGTTCGCGGGCTTCGCGCTCGCCGACTCACTGGCGCCGGCCTTCGTCGCGGCGGGCCTGGGCGGCGCCGGCGGGGCCCTGTTCTGGGTCGCGCTGCGGGCCTGGACCGGGCAGCGGTCGCGGGAGGGCGACGGCACCTCCGCCTACGGCAGATTGCTGTCCGCGGAGGGTCAGGGCGCCTTCGTCGGCTACCTGGTGGCGTTCTCCCTGCTGGAACGGGGTGGCTATCCGCTGCTGTTCTGGCTGGGCGCCGCTGCCTGCCTGGTGGCCATGGCCTCGCTGCTGCGCGGGCCCCGCCAGGAGCGGGCCGGGGCGGTGACCGGGCGCCGGGAGCGGTGGGGCGCCGCGGAGCGCCGGCTGCTGCCGCTGATGGTCGTGTCGGCGGTGACGGCCGCGGCCGAGGCGGGGCTGTGGATGCTCCTGTTGCTCCGGCTCCAGGCGGATCTGGAGCTGTCCCCGAACGAGATCGCGCTGGTCTTCACCCCCGGCTTCGTGGTGTTCGTCCTGCTCCCGGCGCACGCGCACCACCTCACCGGCCGGCTGGGCCGTACGCCGACCGTGGTCGCCTCGTTCGCGGCGAGCGCGCTGTTCGCAGCGGGGCTCGCGGTGGTCTCCACGCCGCCCGCCGTCGCCGTCCTCTGGACCGTGGCCGCCGCCTGCTTCGCCGCGCAGATCCCGGTGGAGCAGGCGACCGTGGCCGCCGCCTCCGGAGGGCGGATCGGTCGGGCCATGGGTCTGTACGAGAGCGCCCGGCTGGCCGGTGTGGTGGTCGGCCCGCTGGTGATGGGTGTGCTCTACGAGGGGGCCGGCTGGGTCGCCGCCTGCGTGGCGGCCGCGGCCACCTCGGCCCTGGGGGCGCTCGTGGCGCCGTACGCGATCCGCACCCTGGGCCTGCCGCCGGAGCGCGGGCACCCGTCGGGCCGGACCGACGACGAGACCGACATCAAGACCGACAGCGCCATCGACAGCGACATCGACAGGGGGAGGAGCACCGACATGAGTGAGCGGGAGACGGCGGGGCAGCCGTCGGCGGGGACCGTTCCCGGGCCGAAGGCCCACGCCCGCAAGGAGCGGCGGGACTGGTACATCCACACGGCGGCGTTCGCGCTGGGGCAACTGGTCCTGTGGGCCCTGGACTCCAGCTGGCTCGTCTGGCAGATCACGGACGGCGCCGTGCCCGACGAGCAGCGCGGACCGCTGGTCTGGTTCGGCCGGATCTGGCTGACCGTCTGGGTGATCGACACCATCTGGTCCTGGTCGTACACCCTCTGGCCGCGGGAGAAGAAGCCCAAGTCGTCTTCGTAGCGGCGCCGTACGGCGGTCCGTGGGCCGCGAGGCGTCCGCAACCCGGGTGTGCGCATGTCTTGCCCGCCGAGCTACCCGTTAGTAGCCTCCAGGCGTCGAACGGGCTTGTGACACGTGGGGGGTGGCGGCATCGTGCTGCGAAGACTCGTGGCCGGACTGGCCGCGATCGTGCTCGTCGCGGAAGCGGCGCTGCTCGTGCTCGTCCACATCGTGCTGGGCCGGACCACGGCGAACCAGTCGATGTCGATAGCGGGCAGCGACCCTGACGTCATGTCCAAGGCGACCTACGGCATGGGGGCGGCCATGGGCGCCTTCCTCGTCCTGTGCGCCGTGATCGCCGCCGTCACCGCGATCCGCGACCGCGCGCCGGGCCGCTTCGGCCGCGTCGTGCTCATCAGCGGCGCCGTCACCCACGGGGTGCTCGGCATGCTCTCCGTCGCGCTGGTCGGCTGGGCCGCCTTCGCGACGCTGATGCTGATCCTGTGCCTGCTCGTGCTGACCCTGATGTCCTACGCCGCCCGGCCCGGCGGCGGTGCCGGCGCCGAGGGCGACGCGGGCGAGGACGGCCCGCCGCTGCCGCCCACGCCGCCGTACGGGGAGCTCAAGCCCACAAGTCCGTGATGGACACGTCCAGTTCGCCCAGCAGGGAACGCAGCAGCGGCAGCGACAGGCCGATGACGTTGCTGTGGTCCCCGTCGATGCCGTCGACGAACGGCGCCGACAGCCCGTCCAGGGTGAACGCCCCAGCCACGTGCAGGGGCTCCCCGCTCGCCACGTACGCGGCCACCTCCGCGTCCGTGGGCTCGCCGAACCGGACCGTCGTCGAGGCCGTGGCCGAGACCTGACGGCCGTCCGCCGTGTCGATCACACAGTGCCCGGTGCGCAGCACGCCCGACCGCCCGCGCATCGACTTCCAGCGCGCGGTGGCCTCCTCGGCGTCCGCCGGCTTGCCCAGCGCCTCGCCGTCCAGCTCCAGCACCGAGTCGCAGCCGATCACCAGGGCGCCCGCGGCCTCGTCCAGCCCCGCCACGACGGCGGCCTTCGCCTCGGCCAGCGCCAGCGCCAGGGCGGCCGGCTCGTCGTGGTTCAGGGTGTCCTCGTCGAAACCGCTGACGATCACGTGCGGGGCGAGCCCGGCCTGCCGCAGCAGGTTCAGCCGGGCGGGGGAGGCGGAGGCGAGGACGAGCTTGCGCCCGGTCGTCGAGGGCTCAGGTGTCGCAGTCATGGGGGCCATCGTAGGCGCGGCCCGCACCCCCGTCACCGGGCCTAGAAGTGGCCCACACCCAGGACGTACACCACCACGAGCATGGCGAGGGCGAGCACCACGGTCAGCCGCCGGATCATCGCCTGCGCGTCGCGCATGTCCTTGGGCGGCTCGTTCTTCGGGTCGGACCAGAGCATGCCCTGATCCTGGCCCGGAAAAGGGGTGTGGCGCCTGAGTACGGGTACTCAGGCGCCACCGTCCGTTCACCCCGGTTCGGCTACGCGGGCCAGTACGTACGGCCCCACGCCCGCGGCCCCGGATGCGGAACCCGCCGCCGGGCCACCCTGGCCGGCGCCGACCACTCGTCCGCGACCGTGGGGGCGAGCGACGGTGCCATGGCCAGCATCGCCGCCCGCGCCTGGACCACCGCCAACGCGGCGGCCAGCTCCTCCGGGGTCGGATTGCCCTTGACGACCTTGATCACCACAGAGTCCTCCTGGAGGGGCTAGAGCGGAATGTTGCCGTGCTTCTTCGGCGGCAGGGACTCCCGCTTGGTACGCAGCTGCCGCAGCCCCTTCACCACGTGCGCCCGGGTCTCGGACGGCATGGTCACCGCGTCGATGTAGCCGCGCTCGGCCGCCGTGTACGGGTTGAGCAGCGCGTCCTCGTACTCGGCGATGAGCCGGGCCCGGGTCTCCTCCACCTCCTCGGGAGCGGCCTCCGCGATGGTGCGGCGGTGCAGGATGTTCACGGCGCCCTGCGCACCCATGACGGCGATCTGCGCGGTCGGCCAGGCCAGGTTCAGGTCGGCGCCGAGGTGCTTGGAGCCCATGACGTCGTACGCGCCGCCGAAGGCCTTGCGGGTGATGACGGTGATCAGCGGAACGGTGGCCTCGGCGTACGCGTAGATCAGCTTCGCGCCGCGTCGGATGATTCCGTTGTACTCCTGGTCGGTGCCCGGAAGGAAGCCCGGGACGTCCACGAAGGTCAGCACCGGGATGTTGAAGGCGTCGCAGGTCCGCACGAACCGCGCCGCCTTCTCGGAGGCGTCGATGTCCAGGCAGCCGGCGAACTGCATCGGCTGGTTGGCGACGACGCCCACCGGGTGGCCCTCGACCCGGCCGAAGCCGGTCAGGATGTTCGGCGCGAAGAGCGACTGGGTCTCCAGGAACTCCGCGTCGTCGAGCACGTGCTCGATCACGGTGTGCATGTCGTACGGCTGGTTGGCGCTGTCCGGGATCAGTACGTCGAGCTCCCGGTCGGCGTCGGAGACCTCGGTGTCCGACTCCTCCGGGAAGGAGGGCGGCTCGGAGAGGTTGTTCGACGGCAGGTACGCGAGCAGTGACTTCACGTACTCGATGGCGTCCTTCTCGTCACCCGCCATGTGGTGGGCGACGCCGGACGTGCTGTTGTGCGTGCGCGCCCCGCCCAGCTCCTCGAAGCCGACGTCCTCGCCGGTGACCGTCTTGATGACGTCCGGGCCGGTGATGAACATGTGCGAGGTCTGGTCGACCATGACCGTGAAGTCGGTGATGGCCGGGGAGTACACGGCGCCGCCCGCGCAGGGCCCGACGACGAGGCTGATCTGCGGGATCACGCCGGACGCGTGGACGTTGCGGCGGAAGATCTCGCCGTACATGCCGAGGGCGCTGACGCCCTCCTGGATCCGGGCGCCGCCGGAGTCGTTGATGCCGACGAGGGGGCATCCGGTCTTCAGCGCGAAGTCCATGACCTTCATGATCTTCTGGCCGTAGGTCTCGCCGAGGGCTCCGCCGAAGACGGTGAAGTCCTGCGAGAACACGGCGACCGGGCGGCCGTCCACCGTGCCGTAGCCGGTGACGACGCCGTCGCCGTAGGGGCGGGTCTTCTCCAGCCCGAAGTTGGTGGACCGGTGCCGGGCGAACTCGTCGAGCTCGACGAAGGATCCCTCGTCCAGCAGGAGGGCAACCCGCTCACGCGCCGTCAGCTTGCCCTTGGCGTGCTGCTTCTCCACGGCGCGGGCGGAGCCGGCGTGGGTGGCTTCGTCGATGCGGCGCTGCAGATCCGCGATCTTGCCCGCGGTGGTGTGCATGTCGATCGGCTCTGACGGATGTGACATCGGGGTCGCGGCTCCCTGCGTGGTGTCAACTGCCTGGTCAATTGATTGACTACTGCTGGCTACTGGTGCGTAGCGTATCGGCGGGCATGGCGCTCGGCAGTGCGGCGTTTGACACACCTACATTGGGTTGCATGACGCCATCAGATGCCTCAGCAGGAGCTTCCGCCGGTCGCTGGTCGAGCCTGGACCGGCCGCCGCTCAACGCCGCCGCCCTTCAGAGGGCCCTCGTCACCGAGGGCGCGCTGTGGACCTCCGTGGAGGTCGTTCCCACCACCGGGTCCACCAATACCGACCTTGCCACGCGGGCGGCGCGGTTGCCCGAGGGGGCCGTACTCGTCGCCGAGGAGCAGAGCGCCGGACGCGGGCGGCTGGACCGGAACTGGGTGGCGCCCGCCCGGTCGGGGCTGTTCTTCTCCGTCCTGCTCAAGCCGGGCGACGCGGTACCGCAGGAGCGGTGGGGCTGGCTGACCCTGCTGGCGGGGGTGGCCACCGCGACCGGCCTGTCCCGGGCGGCGGGCGTGGACACCGCCCTCAAGTGGCCCAACGACCTGCTGGTCAGCGTGGACGGCGAGGAGCGCAAGACCGGCGGGATCCTCGCCGAGCGGGTCGAGGACGGCGTGGTCCTGGGGATCGGGCTCAACGTCACCCTGACCGAGGACGAGCTGCCGGTACCGGCCGCGGGGTCGCTGGCGCTGGCCAAGGCCTCCGTGACCGACCGGGACCCGCTGCTGCGGACCGTCCTGCGGTCCCTGGAGGAGTGGTACGGGCGCTGGCGCGAGGCGGCGGGCGACCCCGCGGCCAGCGGCCTCCAGGAGACCTACGCGGCGGGCTGCGCGACCCTGGGCCGGCACGTCCGCGCGGAGCTGCCCGGCGGGCGCACCCTCACCGGAACGGCCGAAGCGGTGGACACCGATGGTCGCCTGGTGATCCGTACGGCCGAGGGCAGGCACGAGACGGTGGGCGCGGGCGACGTCATCCACCTGCGTTCCGTGCACTGACACGGGCCGGGGCCGCCGGGTGCGGCGCCGCACCGGGGTCGCGGCCCCGGACCCCGCACCCAGGTCGCGGGCCGGCGGGAAGTGGGGAGGGGGAGTGAGCTACGGCACACCTGCCGTATGGTTTAGGCGATCCCGGTGCTCGTGGTGATCAACCGGTTCGCAGGGCAGTGCGCACGGAATGGACAGGAGGCGGCCCTTGACCGTCGACGACCCTACGTCCGGCGCGTCCGCCGGTGGCGGCTCCGCGTCCGGCCCGGGCACCCCGATCGGCCGTGACCAGCACACCCCGCACCACGAGGTCGATCACACGGCCCAGCCGACGGCGGATCCCCTCGCCATCCGGCTGGAGCAGCTGATCCTCGGTGCCGAGCGGCGGTACACGCCGTTCCAGGCCGCCCGGAGCGCGGGCGTGTCCATGGAGCTGGCCTCGCGCTTCTGGCGGGCCATGGGCTTCGCCGACATCGGGCAGGCCCGGGCGCTGACCGAGGCCGACGTGCTGGCCCTGCGCCGGCTGGCCGGTCTGGTGGAGGCCGGGCTGCTGTCCGAGCCGATGGCCGTGCAGGTCGCGCGGTCCACCGGGCAGACCACCGCCCGGCTGGCGGAGTGGCAGATCGACTCGTTCCTGGAGGGGCTGACGGAGCCGCCGGAGCCGGGCATGACCCGTACGGAGGTCACGTACCCGCTGGTGGAGCTGCTGCTGCCCGAGCTGGAGGAGTTCCTCGTCTACGTGTGGCGGCGCCAGCTGGCGGCCGCGACCGGGCGCGTGGTGCAGGTGGCCGACGACGACGAGATGGTCGACCGGCGGCTAGCGGTGGGCTTCGCCGACCTGGTGGGCTTCACCCGTCTGACGCGGCGGCTGGAGGAGGAGGAGCTCGGCGAGCTGGTCGAGTCCTTCGAGACGACGGCGGCGGACCTGGTGGCGGCGCACGGCGGCCGGCTGATCAAGACCCTCGGTGACGAGGTGCTGTACTGCGCCGACGACGCGGGGACGGCGGCGGAGATCGCGCTGCGGCTGATCGAGACGATGGAGCTCGACGCGCAGATGCCCGAGCTGCGGGTCGGGATCGCCTTCGGCACGGTGACCACCCGCATGGGCGATGTCTTCGGGACCACGGTGAACCTGGCCAGCCGGCTGACCTCCATAGCCCCCAAGGACGCGGTCCTGGTGGACGGGGCGATGGCCGAGGAACTCTCCCGGACCGGGGCCGCCCCGGTGTCGGAGAAGGAGGCCGAGACGGCCCCCGACGAGGGCGCGTCCTACCGCTTCGCGCTGCAGCCGATGTGGCAGCGGCCCGTGCGTGGACTCGGGGTCGTGGAGCCCTGGTCGCTGACGCGGCGCAAGCGAGCGGGTACCGGCTAGCCGGGCCGGACGCGGTACCGGACACCGCCGGGCCCGCCCGTCGACACCGGCGGGCCGACCGTCGCTGCTGGCGGGCCTGCCGCCGGCGGCCGACACCCCCTAGGATCCCGGGTAACGTTCGTTAACCGGGAGGGTTCCTATGGCGTCCGAGGCCGTGTCCGAGTCGGAGTTCGTGGCGGTACGCCGCCACGAGGGCGGGGTCGCCGAGTTGGTCCTGGACCGCCCCAAGGCGATGAACGCGGTGTCGACCGCGATGGCCCGGGCCCTCGGCGCGGCCTGTGCCGAGCTGTCCGCCGACCGGTCCGTACGCGTGGTCGTGCTCTCCTCGACGTCGGAGCGGGCCTTCTGCGTCGGGGCGGACCTCAAGGAGCGGAACTCCTTCTCGGACGTCGAGCTGGTCCGGCAGCGGCCGACCACGCGGGGCGCGTACGGGGGCGTGCTGGCACTGCCGATGCCCACGATCGCGGCGGTGCACGGGTTCGCGCTGGGCGGCGGCTTCGAGCTGGCCCTGGCCTGTGACGTGATCGTCGCCGATGAGACCTCGGTGGTCGGCCTGCCCGAGGTGTCGGTGGGTGTCATCCCCGGCGGTGGCGGTACGCAGCTGCTGCCGCGCCGGGTGGGTGCGGCGCGGGCCGCGGAGCTGATCTTCACGGCGCGCCGGGTGGAGGCGGCCGAGGCGCTGTCCCTGGGGCTGGTGGACTCGGTGGTCCCGGCCGGTCAGGACACGGCGGAGGCGCTGGCGCTGGCGTCCCGGATGGCGGCGAACTCCCCGGTGGGTCTGCGGGCGGCCAAGCGGGCGCTGCGGCTGGGCCACGGGATGGACCTGGAGGCCGGTCTGGAGATCGAGGACGCGGCCTGGCGGACGGTGGCCTTCTCCGGTGACCGGGTGGAGGGCGTCGCGGCGTTCAACGAGAAGCGCAAGCCGAACTGGCCGGGGGAGTAGCCGGACGGGCGCTTCCGCGGGCCACCCACCCCCTAGCGTCGATCGCTCTTGGTGATCTTGGTGGTACCGAATGTCGCGCTCATTGTCCCCAAATCGGACAAAAGTCCCTAACCTGGGGTGATGGGAGTTGACGGGCGGCTACGGGCCGTGGTGGAACTCGCCCAGGCGATGGCCGCGGCGTGCGCGCCCCGGGACAGCGTGCGGGCGGCCGCGCGGGGCGCGCGCGTGGCGCTGGACGGCTCGTTCGCCGCGATCTCCGCGTGGGAGCGGGAGCGGGGGCGTCTGCGGGTCCTCGTGAACGAGGGAGAGCGGCGGGCGGGCGAGGAGGAGTTCCCCGAGGACGAGTCCTACCCGGTGCACGACTTCCCCGAGATCACCGAGTTCCTGCACGAGCTCTGGGTGGGCGGCGGCGGCCCGCACGCCTGGGTGGAGAGCGCCGTCGGTGACCGGCCGGGACGCCGCGGGGACGCCCTGCGCCGCCGTGGCCGCGGGACCTGTGTGGTCGCGCCCATCGTGCTGAGCGGCCGCGCCTGGGGCGAGCTGTACGTCGCCCGGGACGAGGGGCTGCCCGACTTCGACGAGGGCGACGCCGACTTCGCCACCGTGCTCGCCGCGGTGGTCGCGGCCGGCCTCGCGCAGAACGAGCGGCTGGAGGAGGCCCGGCGGCTCGCCTTCACCGACCCGCTGACCGGGCTCGCGAACCGGCGGGCGGTCGACATGCGCCTCGACGAGGCCCTGGAGGAGCACCGGCGGACCGGTGTGGTGGTCAGCCTCGTCGTCTGCGACCTGAACGGGCTGAAGAAGGTCAACGACACCCTCGGGCACGCCACGGGCGACCGCCTCCTGGAACGGTTCGGATCGGTCCTCAGTCTGTGCGGGGCGATGCTGCCCGGATCGCTGGTGGCCCGCCTCGGCGGCGACGAGTTCTGCCTGGTCGGGGTCGGCCCGACGGCGGACGAGGTCGTGCGCGTCACCGAGGAGGTGTGTACCCGGGCGGCCGAGCTGGAGCTCGGTGAGGGGGTGGCCTGCGGGGTGGCTTCCACCGGGGACCCGATCGGGCTGGTGAAGTCCTCCCGGCGGCTGTTCCGGCTGGCGGACGCAGCCCAGTACAAGGCGAAGGCGGCGCGCTCGCCGAAGCCCGTCGTGGCGGGCCGGGACACCGCGGTGGTCCGGCTCGCGGACGCCGCCGCCGAGGAGGCCCCCGGGGAGCGCCGCCGGTTCCGGGGCCGCCAGTGACCGGTCGCCCGCGGCGTCGACCCGTAAGGGGTCCAGCCGCGTCGCGATCGTGACAGTTCCTCCTAGTGACATGAAGCGATTCAATCCGTAGGGTGCTGAATATGGATATGCACACTGTCGTGGTGGGGACGTCCGGGACCACCGCCGAGGACGTCATCGCCGTAGCCCGCGGCAACGCGCGCGTCGAGCTCTCCGCGGAAGCCCAGGACGCCCTCGCCCGGGCCCGCGAGATCGTCGATGCCCTCGCCGCCAAGCCCGAGCCCGTCTACGGCGTGTCCACCGGGTTCGGTGCGCTCGCCTCCCGGCACATCAGCCCCGAGCTGCGTGCCCAGCTCCAGCGCAACATCGTCCGCTCGCACGCCGCCGGCATGGGCCCGCGCGTCGAGCGGGAGGTCGTCCGCGCGCTGATGTTCCTCCGCCTCAAGACCGTCGCCTCCGGTCACACCGGCGTCCGCCCCTCCGTCGCGCAGACCATGGCCGACGTGCTCAACGCCGGGATCACCCCCGTCGTCCACGAGTACGGCTCCCTGGGCTGCTCCGGCGACCTCGCGCCGCTGTCCCACTGTGCGCTCGCCCTCATGGGCGAGGGCGACGCCGAGGGTCCCGACGGCACCGTCCGCCCCGCCGGCGAGCTGCTCGCCGAAGCCGGCATCGAGCCCGTCGTGCTCCGCGAGAAGGAGGGCCTCGCGCTCCTCAACGGCACCGACGGCATGCTCGGCATGCTGGTCATGGCCCTCGCCGACCTCGGCAAGCTCTACACCTCCGCCGACATCACCGCCGCGCTGACGCTGGAGGCGCTGCTCGGCACGGAGAAGGTGCTCCAGCCCGAGCTGCACGCCATCCGTCCGCACCCGGGGCAGGGTGCCTCCGCCGCGAACATGGCCGCCGTCCTGAAGGGTTCCGGGCTCGTCCGGCATTACCAGGAGGAGACCGCCCCGCGCGTGCAGGACGCCTACTCCGTGCGCTGCGCCCCTCAGGTCGCCGGCGCGGGCCGCGACACCATGGCGCACGCCGCCCTGGTGGCCTCCCGCGAGCTGGCCGCCGCCGTCGACAACCCGGTGGTGCTGCCCGACGGGCGCGTGGAGTCCAACGGCAACTTCCACGGGGCCCCGGTCGCCTACGTGCTGGACTTCCTCGCCATCGCGGCCGCCGACCTCGGTTCCATCGCCGAGCGCCGTACCGACCGGCTGCTCGACAAGAACCGCTCGCACGGCCTGCCGCCGTTCCTCGCGGACGACGCCGGCGTCGACTCCGGTCTGATGATCGCCCAGTACACGCAGGCCGCCCTGGTCAGCGAGATGAAGCGGCTCGCGGTGCCGGCCTCGGCCGACTCGATCCCCTCCTCCGCCATGCAGGAGGACCACGTCTCGATGGGCTGGTCGGCCGCGCGCAAGCTCCGTACCGCCGTCGACAACCTGACGCGGATCATCGCCATCGAGCTCTACGCCGCCACCCGCGCCATCGAGCTGCGCCACGGGCTGACCCCGGCCCCGGCCAGCCAGGCCGCCATCGCGGGCGCCCGTGCGGCGGGTGTGCAGGGTCCTGGGCCGGATCGTTTCCTCGCCCCTGACCTGGCCGCCGCCGACGAGTTCATCCGTACGGGCGGCCTGCTGGCCGCGGTGGAGCCGGTGACGGGTCCGCTCGCCTGACACCAGGCCGCGTACGCCGAAGGGCCGCCCCGGGATCCGTTCCCGGGGCGGCCCTTCGCGTGTCTACAGGGCGTGCGAGCGGCGGATCGAGAAGGCCACGAAGCCCGCCCCGACACCGAGGAAGAGGGTGCCGCCCAGGAGGTAGGGGGTGGTGTCCACGGATCCGGTGTCGGCGAGCAGCGACTGCGGGCGCGAGGCCGGCCCGGAGGTCGTTCCGGTGACCGCCCCGGGAGCGTCGGAGTCGGAATCGGAGGCGGAGTCGGCGGATCCGGTCGCTTCGGTGGCCGTCCCGGCGGCGTTCGCGCCCGCGGGCACACCGGAACGGGACTCCTCGACACCGGCCGAGGTGGCACCCGCCGAGGGTACGAACCACAGGGCGGCGAGGAGGGTGGTCGCTCCGAGAGCGGTGAGCAGCGGTCGGCGTGCGGACACGGTGCGATCCCCCTTGTGGCAGCAGCGAATTGGCCGTGTGCGGTGATGCTACGGAAAGGGGCGGGTCGTGGGAAAGTCGGGGCTTCCGCGGGCTTACTCTCCGTCGTATGAACTCTTCTGAGACATCACGTTACGTACGACTTCGGGTGGATTTGGTGCTGGAGGTGCCCGACGTCCAGGCACTCACCGGAGCCGCGCTCGCGCACATCAAGGCCGACGAGTTCATGCCGGACGAGGAGCGCGGCCACGCCGAGTCCGCCGTCCGCGAGGACGAGTCGGAGGCCCTCGCCTACCTCGTCGACCCCACCGACCTGGTCGCGGACATCCCCGGCGTGGAGCTCGCGCAGGCCTCCTGGAGCAGCGAGCCCGTCGAATACGACCCCGAGTCGATGGAGTGGGACCTGGACGAGGAAGATGGGGACTTCGACGAGGAACCCGACAACGCCTGACCGTGTGGTGGACCACATCCGAACGGAATGTGGAACCGGCCGGCGCCGTTAACGCGTTGTCAGGACCAGGCAGGGGGTGTGCCCCCTGCCCGGCCAACCCCGGGGACGGCCAGCCTCCGGGGTATCCGGCAACGATGGAGTGGCGTGTGAGGACGGACAGTAAGCGGCGGAGGCGGTCCCTGGTGGCCATATCCGCCGTTCTCGGTGGGGTACTGATGCTCACGGCGTGCGGCGGCGGAGACGACGCGAAGCCCAAGGGCGGCGAGTCGGGCAAGGCCCAGGCGGACGTCGACGCGGCAGCGGCCAAGGACGCCTCGAAGGCGAAGATAACCATCACGCCGAAGGACGGCGCCACGAACGTCGGCCTGAACGACGCGGCCAATGTGGCGGTCGCCGACGGCACGCTCACCCTGGTCGAGCTGAAGACCAGCGAGGGCACGGCCGTGGCCGGCAAGATCGCCGCCGACGGCAAGAGCTGGAAGCCCGACGCGGCCCTGAAGCGCTCCACGAAGTACGCCCTGGCGGCGACCGCCAAGGACGCCGACGGCAAGGAGGCGCACGAGAACGCCTCCTTCACCACCGTCTCCCCGGAGAACAGCTTCATCGGCTCGTTCCTCCCCGACGACGGTCAGACGGTCGGCGTGGGCATGCCGGTCTCGATCACCTTCAACAAGCCGATCCAGGACAAGAAGGCCGTCCAGGCGGCGATCTCGGTCACCTCCACCAGCAACCAGGAGGTCGTCGGACACTGGTTCGGCGCGCAGCGCCTGGACTTCCGTCCGGAGAAGTACTGGGACGCGAACTCCACCGTCACGATGAAGCTGGCGCTGGAGGGTGTCCAGGGCGCTCCCGGTATCCAGGGCGTCCAGAACAAGACCGTCACCTTCAAGATCGGCCGCAGCCAGGTCTCGCAGGTCGACGTGAAGAGCAAGAAGATGACGGTCACCCGGGACGGCGCGGTCCTCAAGACCATCCCGATCTCGGCGGGCTCCCCGGAGAACCCGACCTACAACGGTCAGATGGTGATCTCCGAGAAGTTCAAGGAGACCCGGATGGACGGCTCCACCGTCGGCTTCAAGGACAGTGAGGGCAAGGGCGAGTACGACATCAAGGACGTCCCGCACGCCATGCGGCTGTCCCAGTCCGGCACCTTCATCCACGGCAACTACTGGGGAGCCGACTCGGTCTTCGGCAGCGCCAACACCAGCCACGGCTGTGTCGGCCTGAACGACGCCAAGGGCGCGGGCGACCCGAACCAGCCCGCCGCGTGGTTCTTCGACAACTCGCTCATCGGCGACGTGGTCGAGGTGATCAACTCCCCGGACAAGGTCATCAAGCCCGAGAACGGCCTCAACGGCTGGAACATGGCCTGGGCGGAGTGGAAGGCCGGCTCGGCCGCCTGACATCCCGAACCACCGCACGCGACGACGGCGGGGATCCCTCACGGGGTCCCCGCCGTCGGGCGTTCGGCCGGAAAACGGCGGGATGCGGCCCGAGTGGATCATCTAGGGTCCCCGGTATGACCATCCGCGCCCTGTCGCTGCCCCCGACCGACACCGAGATCGACGACTGGATCGCGGTCCTCGCCGCCGCCCGGGCCGCCGACCTGCCGCAGGGGCCCCCTCCCACCCGGGCGGAGGTGGCCGGACGGCTGCGCGTCACGCCGGCGCGCGGACGCGCCGCCCTCTGGACCGCGGACGAGGCGACGGGCGTGGCGGCCCTGATCCTGTTCACGGACGAGGCCAACGCGCACACCGCCTTCCTCGACGTGCTCGCCGTACGCCCGGACGCCCGGCGCCGGGGCCTGGGCCAGGCCCTGTGGGAGCGGGTCCGGGACGAGTTGCTCGCCCACGGCCGGACCTCGGTCTCGACCCTGGTGGACCTGGGCGGCCCCGGCCAGGCCTTCGCGGAGTCCCTCGGCTTCGAGAACGTCCTGCCCATGGCCTGGTACGAGCAGGACGTCACGCGGCAGCAGCCCTCGGCGGGCACCCCCGCCGGCGCCTCTCCCGGGTACGAACTGCGCGCCTGGCACGGCCTGGTGCCGGACGACTGGGCCGCGCCGCTCGCCACGGCCCACGGGGCGATGGAGGACGCGCCCATGGGGGACATCGACGAGAAGATCGAGGCCTGGACCCCGCAGCGGCTGCACGCCGCGCACCGGCTCGTCCTGGACCGGGGCGGCGAGATCACCACGGCCGCCGCGGTGACCCCGCAGGGCGAGGTGGCCGCGTACACGGAACTGGTCCTGCCCGACCCGGCCGGCCCGCGCGCCCTCCAGTACGACACCGTGGTCGCCCCCGCCCACCGGGGCCACGGACTGGGCCGCGCGGTCAAACTGCACATGCTGGAGCTGGCCCGCCACCGGTACCCCGCCCTGCGCCGCATCGCCACCACGGTGGCGGACGAGAACACCCCGATGCGGGCGGTGAACGAGAGCCTCGGCTACCGCCTCGACCGGCCCGCGGCGTACTACCAGCTCACCCTGTAGCCGCCGGGTTCCGCGCCCCGGCCCCCTCCGACGGGGCCGACCACGACGCCAGCAGACGCAGGGCGTCCGCCGACGGGGAGCCGGGGGCAGCGTGGAAGGTGACCAGGGACTGCGCCGGGTCGTCCGGCAGCTTCAGCGTCTCGAAGGACAGCCGCAGTTCACCCACGATCGGGTGCCGCAGCAGCTTTTCCCCGTGCGTCTTGTCCGCCACCGTGTGCGCCGCCCACAGCCGCCGGAACTCCTCGTTCTTCACCGACAGTTCCCCGACCAGCGCCGACAGCTGCGGGTCGTCCGGGTGCTGACCCGCGTACATCCGCAGGTTGCTCACCACCTCACACGCCCGGCACTCCCACTCCCCGTACAGCTCCGCCGTCGCCGGATCCAGGAACACCAGCCGCACCAGGTTCCGCTCGGCGGCCGGCAGCGCCCCGAAGTCCCCGAAGACCGCGGCCGCCAGCCGGTTCCAGCCGATGACGTCCTGCCGGTGCCCCACCAGGTACGCCGGCACCCCGCACATCGCGTCCATCAGCGTGCGCAGCTCCGGACGTACCTGCTGCGGGCGCCGGCTGTGACGGCGCCGGTGCGCCTTCGGCCGCGCCAGGTCCATCAGGTGCGCCCGCTCGCTCCCGTCGAGGCGCAGGGCCCGCGCGAGGGCCTCCAGGACCTCCACCGACACGTTGTGCCCGTCGCGCTGTTCCAGCCGCGTGTAGTACGCGACCGACACCCCCGCCAGCTGCGCCAGTTCCTCCCGGCGCAGCCCCGGTACGCGCCGGCGGCGCCCGTGGTCGGGCAGGCCCACGTCCTCGGGGCGCAGCCGCGCGCGGCGGGAGCGGAGGAACTCGCCGAGGCAGGCTCGCTGATCAAGCTGGTCCATCCGGTAAGTATCCCCGGCCGGTGCGCCGCCGTGCAGGCGTGAGCCTGACCCCACCAGGCGTAGGTTCGCCGGTCGTAGGCAGGACAGGTGGATGGTTGTCCGCCCGGCGAGGCGGCAGCGTGGGGGTCACCACAGACCCACGCCGATGCGAGGAGCACCCCCATGTCCGTCACCCAGAGCACCCAGAGCACCCAGAGCACCCAGGGCACCCAGAGCACCCAGGGCACCCAGGTCGCCGCCTACGCCGCCCCCGCGGCCAAGGCCCCGCTGGAGCGCACCACCATCACGCGTCGCCCCGTCGGCGAGCACGACGTCCTCATCGACATCAAGTACTCCGGCATCTGCCACTCCGACATCCACCAGGTGCGTGACGGCTGGGGCGAGGGCATCTACCCGATGGTCCCCGGCCACGAGATCGCCGGTGTCGTCTCCCAGGTCGGCCCCGCCGTCACCCGGTTCTCCGTCGGGGACCGGGTGGGCGTCGGCTGCTTCGTCGACTCCTGCCGCAGTTGCGCGTACTGCCTGCGCGGCCAGGAGCAGTTCTGCGTCGAGGGCATGACGGGCACCTACAACTCCCTGGACCGTGCCGGCGAGCCCACGTACGGCGGCTACTCCACCCACCTCGTCGTCGACGAGAAGTACACCGTCCGCATCCCCGACGGCCTCGGCCTCGACGTCGCCGCCCCGCTGCTGTGCGCGGGCATCACCCTCTACTCGCCGCTGAAGCACTGGCAGGCGGGCCCCGGCAAGCAGGTCGCGGTCGTCGGCCTCGGCGGCCTCGGCCACCTCGGCGTGAAGATCGCGCACGCGCTCGGCGCCGAGGTCACCGTCCTGTCGCAGACCCTGCGCAAGCGTGAGGACGGCCTGAAGCTGGGTGCCTCCCACTTCCACGCCACCGGGGACGAGGCCACCTTCGAGGAGCTGGCCGGCCGCTTCGACCTGATCCTCTCCACCGTCTCCGCACCGATCGGGCTGGACGCGTACCTGGGCCTGCTGAAGGTCGACGGCGCGCTGGTGAACGTCGGCGCCCCGGAGGAGCCCGTCGCGCTCAACCTCTTCTCCGTCATCGGCGGCCGCAAGACCCTCGCCGGATCGATGATCGGCGGGATCGCCGAGACCCAGGAGATGCTGGACTTCTGCGCCGAGCACGGACTGGGCTCGGAGATCGAGCTGATCGCCGCCGGGCAGATCAACGAGGCGTACGAGCGGGTGCTGGCGAGCGACGTGCGCTACCGCTTCGTGATCGACGCGGCGACGATCTGAGGGCCGCCCGCCCCGCGCCCCGCCCTGCCCCGGCCCGCCTCAGTACCCCTTGGGGTGCGCGGACAGCCACTCCGTGTGCCGCTCGCGCATCCGGTCCCGCTCCTGCCGCGTGGGGAGGACGACGTCGGCGCCTCCGTCGTACGCGTGGTGGAACCGGGTGAGCCCGGGGTCCGTGACGAAGACGCCGGGCAGCGCGTCGTCGGCCGCCGCGCGCAGCAACGGATCGATGCAGCCCCGCCGCCACCGGCGGCGATCGGCGTAGTGGTACCAGCGCGTGTGGAACGCCGGATCCGGGTCGTCGGTCTCGTCCGCGGTGGTCCACAGCGTGCCCTCCGTGTGGAGGGCACGGCGCAGCGGCGGCCGGTCCGTGCGGTCGGAGATCTCGGACCAGCCGGTGGTCACCACATACACCTCCTCGCCGGCGAAGAGCTCGTCCAGGACCGTGTTGTACCGGTCCAGGAGCACCGCGTACTCGGCCTCGTCGTCCGGGTGGCGCTTCGATTCCGGCAGGCTGTGGAACCGCACCCACCGCTCGCGGTACACCGTCTTCAGCTCGTACGGCAGCAGGGGGCCGGGAGGCCTGTGCTGCCGCCACAGGCGGGTCAGCCCCTCGTGCGCGGGGTCGACGACGGGTACGACGACGGGGTCGGTCACGCCCCGGGGGCCTTGGCCACGCCGATCGGGCAGGACACTCCCGTGCCGCCGATGCCGCAGTAGCCGCCCGGGTTCTTGTCCAAGTACTGCTGGTGGTGTGCTTCGGCGGGCCAGAAGGGGCGTTCCGCCGCCGGCAGCACCGCCGTGGTGATCGGGCCGTAGCCCGAGGAGGCCAGGACCTGCTGGTAGGCCGTGCGGGAGGCCTCCGCCGTCTCCTGCTGCTCGGGGGAGTGGGTGTAGACCGCCGAGCGGTACTGGGTGCCCACGTCGTTGCCCTGGCGGAATCCCTGGGTGGGGTCGTGGGACTCCCAGAACAGCTTCAGCAGCGTGGCGTAGGAGACCTGGGACGGGTCGAAGACCACGCGGACCACCTCGGTGTGGCCGGTCAGCCCCGAGCAGACCTCCTCGTAGGTCGGATTCTCGGTGAAGCCGCCCTGGTAGCCGGCCAGCGTGGTCCACACCCCGGGGGTCTGCCAGAACTTGCGCTCCGCACCCCAGAAACAGCCCAGACCGAAATCGGCGACTTCCAGGTGCGCGGGGTAGGGGCCGGACAGCGGGTTGCCCAGCACGGTGTGCCGGTCGGGCACGGCGAACAGCGGCTCCGCGCGGCCCGTCAGGGCCTCCTCGCGGGTGGGGAGCTCGGGCGTACGGCGGTACGAGAACATGGAATTCCCTCCTTGTGGGAGTGACAACGTGCGGAGGGCGGGCCGGGATTCCCCGACCCGCCCTCCGTGGCCCCACCGGTCAGAGACCCGGCGTGGTCACGCCCACCGCCCAGTCCCGGGCGTACAGGTACCGGCTCTTCGGCGAGCCCGCGTAGGACCACGGCAGGGCGCCGATGTACCCGTCGATGTACCGGAACTGTTCGACGGCCTCCGCGTCGCGGTCCTGCCAGAACAGCAGGTACGCCAGGATGTGCCGCATGCCCACCGTGCCCGGGTGGTCGTCGCCCGCCGCCGCCAGGTCCAGCAGCGCCGCGTCCACCGCGGCGACGATCTCCGGCTCCTTGAAGAACGTCTCCGCGGCCAGGTCGGCCTCGTACGTCTCCTGCTCGAAGTACGCGATCAGCGGCAGCCGCGAGAACAGCTCACCGGGCGCCCCGACCGCCGCCGACTCGCGGGCGAAGGCCAGCGCCAGCTCGTGCGAGCCGCGCCACTTCCGGCACCAGTACTGCAGGGCGCTGACGTGCGCGCACAACACCTTCGGGTCACGCTCGACGATCTGCGCCCACAGCTCGCGGTACCGCTCGTGCGAGTAGCCCAGGCCCTGCCCGATCGGCTGCTCCACGATGTACGGGGTCGGGTCCGCCGGGTCGGCGAGGCGCTGGGCCGCGTGGGCGGCCTCCTGCGCCTTGACCAGCAGATCGCGGAAGAGCCGGAACTGCTCCTGCGTGGTGCGGCTGCCCGACTGGGAGCCGCGTACGTTCCACGCCACCTGGATCGCGGTGTCGGCGTCGACCAGAGCCGCCGTCGGGTCCGTGGGCCGGGCCGCGCGCCAGGCCAGCAGCCACGCGTCGTCCTCGGCGGCCGCCTCGGCCAGCGGGCGGACCCGCTCCATGCGCTCGTGCCAGTTCTTGCCGGCCGCCTCGACGTACGCGGCCGCGGCCTGCCAGTCGCCCGAGCCGACCGCTTCCAGGACGGCGGTCCGCTCCGGCGGTACCGGAGCGGGGTTCTCGGTGTCGAGGTCGGCCTCGGCCACGAATCCCAGCGCGACGACCGCCGCCGCCTTCTCGGCCTTCTGCGCGGCCTTGACGGCCGCGGTGTCGGCGTTCAGGGACTCGGTGCGGCCCTCGATGACGGCGATCTCCGCCTCCAGCCGCTTCGCCTTGCGGATGTAGTACACGCCGCGCAGGAACTTGAACGCGCCGAACAGCAGCACGGCGCCCAGGATGTAGAGGCCGATCACGGGGCGAGCACCAGCTTCCGCAGGGGTTCGGTGTCGGGCAGATCGGCGACGGCCGAGTCCAGGGCCGCGCGCAGGCGCTCCTCGAAGCCGTCCGCCGGGTAGCGCAGGGAGGCCGAGTCGGACCACGACAGCTGCCAGCGGGCGGCGCCACGGGCCGTCAGCTCGACGGTGACCAGCTGGTTCAGGGCGCGCCGGACGACCGGGCGGGCGAACTCGCGGGCCGTGCGACCGGTGGCGGCCTGCGCCTCCTCGGACTTCGGGAACCGGTCGGCGATGCGCCAACGCACCGCCGGGTCGGCGTCGAACGCGTCGAGCACGGCGTCGAGCCCGGGGCCCGCGCCCTCGGCGGCGAAGGCCTCGCGGATGTCCTCCGCGCCCTGGCCGACGTACACGGTCATGGACGCGTGGACGAGGTCCTCCCAGTCGACCCGCTTCAGCGCGAGCGCCTCCGGGGTGAGGACGACCTGCTCCAGCGCGGCCAGCGCGGCGTCGGCGTCGGACAGCAGCTCCAGGGCCGGCCGGGCGGCCTGCCCGCCGCGGCCGTCGTCGGGCAGGGCCTCGATACGGGCCACGCGCTCGGCGAGCGCCGGGTGGGAGTCGTAGGGGGAGGTGGGCTCGGTCGACAGTTCCTGGCGGAGGTCGTCCAGGTCGGCCGAGCGCGCGTCCAGGAGCCGGCGCAGGCCGCCGAAGACCTCGCCGGGCTGGGGCAGCAAGCCGGCGTTGACGCCGAGGGTGGCGTACGAGCCCATGTAGAAGTCGTGCGCCGAGTCGAGGGCGTTCAGCTCGCGCAGCGCGGACGCGGCCGAGTCGCGGCCCGCGACCCGGACCGAGGCGAGGTCGGCGGCGAGCTCCTGGCGGCGGGAGGTGGAGCGGGTGGCGCGCATGTAGAAGTTGCCGTACGCGATGTAGATCTTGGCCATGGCGCGGTACATCGCACCCTCGCCCGCGGTGTCCACGCCCTTGGCCTTCTTGCCCTTGGCGATCCGCTTCTCGTCCTTGCGCTCCTGCTTCGCGCGCTCCTTGGCGACCTTCTTGTCGGCGCGGTCGTGGAAGTAGCCGATGGTGCGGATCAGCTGGGCCCGGCCGCGGGCGATCAGCGGCGTGAGACGGGTGTCGAAGTTGGCGTAGTGACCCATCTCGTGGGCGAGCACCGCGCGCATCTGCATCTCGTCCAGGCCCGTCATCAGCGGCAGGCCCAGGTAGAGGCGGCGGGTGCCGGGCCGCAGGCCCAGCAGCTTCGCGTCCTCGGCGACGGCCGCGTTCACCTCGTCGATCAGCACGATCTCGTCGGGGGCGCGGGTGCCGACCTGCTGCGCGATGTCCCGCACGACCGCCCACAGCTCGGGCTCCTGCGCCTCGCCGACGGTGACACCGGCCAGGGGCTCGCCCTTGGGGGTGCGCAGCATGAACATGCCGCGCACGATCGGGACGGTGAGGACGATCGAGGCGAGGAGCAGCTTGGCCACGATCGGGCCGTGCAGCGTGGTGACGACGGCGTAGTCGATGCCACCGAGGGCGGCCAGCAGGAACACGCCGAGCAGGTAGAAGCCTGCGAGCAGGACGAGAGCGCGCAAGGCGCGCAGTGAAGCGCCCATATGGACAGATCCCCCCACGGGAACGAAAAGGAATGGGTGGCACGGCAGAACGCCGCCACCGCCGCATCATGCGGCCTGCGATTACTTACAGCAACCTTATTCGTCGGGGATCCGCCCTGGCCGGCGGGGTGGGGGCCGTGGATCGGGCGAGCCGCCCGGAGGGCTACGGCCTCAGCGTCGCCGGCGACCCGCCGTTCGCCTCGTACCCCGCCACCGCCATCGCCCGGTACATCGCGTACGCCGCCGCCGGGTCCCGCGACTCCGTCCACGGCAGCGCGCCCACGTAGCCGTCCACGTGCCGCACCTGCTCCAGCGCCTCCGCCCAGCGCTCCATGCAGACCAGGAACATCAACAGCAGATGCCGTACGTGCGCCACCACCGGGTCGTCCTGCCGCGCCGTGTGCACCGCGTACAGCGCGCCCTCCACCGCCCGAGTGACGACCGCGCCGCGGTAGAAGCTCGGGCTCAGCACGATGTCCGGCTGGTTCTCCCGCAGCGCGAACAGCGGCAGGGCCGCCAGCAGCGAGCCCTGCGGAGCGCGCGCCGCGGCCGCGTGCGCGAAGGCGTCGGCCTTCTCCCGCGAGCCGTGCCACTGCGCGCCCCAGTAGTGCAACGCCGCGAGATGGGCCCCCATGTGCTCCGGGGCCCGGTCGATGACCTTCGCCCACAGCTGGTCGAACTCCGCCTCCGGGTAGGCCAGTCCACGCGCGATCGCCAGTTCGGTGAGGTACGGGACCGGGTCCTCCGGAGCCAGCAGCGCGGCCTTGCGGCACGCGTCCCGGGCCTCTTCCAGGATGATCCGGTGGTCCGCGGAGCCGACGCCGCCCGATTGCCGCCACGCCTGCTGCACCAGCAGCTCCGCGTGCACCTGCGCGCCGCCCGGGTCCTGCTCCGCCTCCGACCGCCACGCCTTCAGCCACTGCGCGCCCGTCCCGGGCTGCGCCATCAGTTCCAGGGCCGCGGCCCCGCCGAAGGCCTGCACGCGCTGCCAGCGCCGCTCACCCTCCCGCGGGGTCCCGGCGAGCAGCTGCGAGGCCGCCCGCCACTGGCCGGTGAGCCGCACGTTGTCGAGGGCGTCCATCAGGTCCTGGTCGGGTCCGGGGACGCGGACGTCGAGCTCTTCCTGCCGGTCGAATCCGTAGTTCGCCGGGTCGGCGGCGTCCGGGCTCTCCGGCGAGACCAGGCGGATGTCGCCGCGCCGGCGCCGGATGTACGGACCGAGAATGAACACGATCATGAGCATCGCGAACACGAACCACAGAATCTCCATGCCTCCAGCGAACCAGACCGAGGGGGGAGCGGGCCAATAGGGGTCCATGCCGCGGGCGGGCATAGCATCGGACCATGAGCGACGACAGCCACGAGCACCAGAGCTTCGAGACCCGCGCGATCCACGCGGGCAATACGGCGGACCCGCTGACGGGCGCGGTCGTACCCCCGATCTACCAGGTTTCCACCTACAAGCAGGACGGCGTCGGAGGGCTCCGCGGCGGCTACGAGTACAGCCGCAGCGCCAACCCGACCCGCACCGCGCTGGAGGAGAACCTCGCGGCCCTGGAGGGCGGCCGGCGCGGTCTCGCCTTCGCGTCCGGGCTCGCCGCCGAGGACTGCCTGCTGCGTACGCTGCTCGCCCCGGGCGACCACGTGGTCATCCCGAACGACGCGTACGGCGGCACCTTCCGCCTCTTCGCGAAGGTCGTCTCCCGCTGGGGCGTGGAGTGGTCGGTGGCCGACACCTCGGACCCCGAGTCGGTACGGGCGGCCCTCACTCCGAAGACGAAGGTCATCTGGGTCGAGACCCCCTCCAACCCGCTGCTCGGCATCACCGACATCGCCGTCGTCGCCGACATCGCGCGGTCGGCCGGTGCCAAGCTGGTCGTCGACAACACCTTCGCCTCGCCGTACCTCCAGCAGCCGCTGGCGCTGGGTGCGGACGTGGTCGTGCACTCGCTGACCAAGTACATGGGTGGGCACTCCGACGTGGTCGGCGGCGCGCTGGTCGCCGCGGACGCGGCGCTGGGCGAGGAACTGGCCTACCACCAGAACGCGATGGGCGCGGTGGCCGGTCCGTTCGACTCCTGGGTCGTGCTGCGGGGCATCAAGACCCTGGCCGTGCGCATGGACCGGCACGCGGAGAACGCGGGCAAGGTCGTCGAGCTGCTCCAGCGGCACCCGAAGGTCACCAAGGTCCTGTACCCGGGCCTGCCCGAGCACCCGGGGCACGAGGTCGCCGCCAAGCAGATGCGGAACTTCGGCGGCATGATCTCCTTCCAGGTCGCCGGTGGCGAGGAAGAGGCGGTCGCGGTCTGCGGACGCACCAAGATCTTCACCCTGGCCGAGTCCCTGGGTGGCGTCGAGTCCCTGATCGAGCACCCGGGCCGTATGACGCACGCGTCGGTGGCCGGTTCGGCGCTGGAGGTCCCGGCGGACCTGATCCGCCTGTCGGTCGGCATCGAGAACGCCGACGACCTCGTCGCGGACCTGACCCAGGCCCTGGGCTAGCCCCGGACCCCCGCTCGGCCCCGCCGGTCCCTCCGGGCAGGCGAGGCCGAGCTGTCCCGCCCCGGCCCCGCCGGCCCCTCAGGCTCGGCCCGCCATATCCAGCCTCGGCTCGCCACATCCAGCCTTGGCCGGGCACATCCAGCCTTGGCCGGCCACATCCAGCCTCGCCGGCGTTTGAGGCAGGGGGCACCTCCCAGCGGTAGCTGGGGGAGGGTCCGGGCGGAGCCCGGTGCCCGGCGGAGCCGGGTTCCCTGGGGCTCCACCCCAGACCCCGCGCCTCAAACGCCGGCGAGGATGAACTTGCCCGGCCGGGGTTGTCGGCGGCTCCGCCGGGAGGCTACGGGCCGGCCGGGGTGGTGGACTTCAGGGTGCCGTCCGGGGCGGCGAGGAGGACCGGGGTGTCCGGGCCGCCGAGGTCGCGGACCGCCGCGCGGTCGGCCTCGGCCGGGGCGTCGGCGGCGCTGACGACGGCCGCCGCCTCCAGCGACCGCGCCCCGCTCGCCACCGCCATCGCGACCGCGGTCTGCAGCGCGCTCAGCTTCAGGGAGTCGAGCTCCACCGTCCCGGCGACGTACGTGCGGCCCGTCTCGTCCCGCACCGCCGCCCCCTCGGGCACCCCGTTACGGGCCCGGGCGCTGCGCGCCAGCGTGATGATCTTGCTGTCCTCGGGGTCGATCCCGGTGCTCTCCGTCATGGTCGAAAGCATAGGGAGCGCCACGGACCGGCCGTGCAACGACCCCGCCGGGGCCCCGGTCAGGGCCGGTCGAGCTTCAGCCGCTCCGCCCGCGGCAGCCCCGCCACCACCAGGTCGTAGGAGTCCTCGACGAGCTCACGCAGCATCGTGTCGGGGACGCCGCCCACCGTGACCGTGTTCCAGTGCCGCTTGTTCATGTGATAGCCCGGCGCGATCGCCTCGTGCTCCTCGCGCAGCCGCACCGCCAGCTCCGGGTCGCACTTCAGGTTGACCTTGAGCGGCTCCGCGTCCAGCGCCGACAGCGCGAACACCTTGCCCAGCACCTTGAACACCGAGGTCTCCGGCGTGAAGGGGAACTCCTCCACCGCCGCGTTGAAGCCCAGGCAGAACGCGCGCAGTTGCTCCGGGGTCATTCCCCCTCCTCCCCCGCGGCCTCCGCCGCGGCGACCGGCTCCACCAGTACCGTCACGATCTTGTTCCGGCGGCCCGCCGGGGACTCGGCGGTCAGCCGCAGCGGACGCCCGTCCGGCAGCTCCACCACCGACGAGGCGCCCGCGATCGGCACCCGCCCGAGGGCCTTCGCCAGCAGTCCGCCGACCGTCTCCACGTCCTCGTCGTCGAAGGCCTCGACCTTGAACAGCTCGCCGAGGTCGGTGATGTCGAGCCGCGCGGTGACGCGGTAGCGGTCCTCGCCCAGGTCCTCGACCGGCGGGAGTTCCCGGTCGTACTCGTCGGTGATCTCGCCGACGATCTCTTCGAGGATGTCCTCGATGGTGACGATGCCGGCCGTGCCGCCGTACTCGTCGATGACGACGGCCACGTGGTTGCGCACCTGCTGCATCTCGCGCAGCAGATCGCCCGCGTTCTTGGTGTCCGGCACGAAGACGGCCGGCCGCATCGCGGTCGAGACCAGGTCGGCCTCGGCCTCCCGGCTGATGTGCGTCTTGCGGACCAGGTCCTTCAGATAGACGATCCCGACTATGTCGTCCTCGTTCTCCCCGGTCACCGGGATGCGGGAGAAGCCGGACCGCAGCGCGAGCGTGGTCGCCTGACGGACCGTCTTGTACCGCTCGATGCAGACGAGGTCGGTGCGCGGCACCATCACCTCGCGCACCAGCGTGTCGCCGAGTTCGAAGACCTGGTGCACCATGCGGCGCTCGTCGTCCTCGATCAGCGATTCCTTCTCGGCGAGGTCCACCATCGCGCGCAGCTCGGCCTCGGAGGCGAAGGGCCCCTTGCGGAAGCCCTTGCCGGGCGTGAGCGCGTTGCCGATGAGGATCAGCAACTGCGGGATCGGCCCCATGATCCGGGCCAGCGGTACGAGGACGTACGCGGCCGCCGTCGCCGTGTTCAGCGGGTGCTGGCGGCCGATCGTGCGCGGGGAGACGCCCACGGCGACGAAGGAGACGAGCACCATGACGGCGATGGCCACGAGCAGCGCGGTCCAGTTCTCACCGAACTCGTCGAGGCACACGTAGGTGACGAGCACCCCGGCCGCCATCTCGCAGGTGACCCGGACCAGCAGGGCCACATTGAGGTAGCGGGTGGGGTCGCCGGCGACCTGGGCGAGCTTCTCGCTCCCGCGCCGGCCCTCCCGTACGGCCTGCTCGGCCCGGAAGCTGGAGATACGGGCGATGCCGGACTCGGCGCAGGCCGCGAACCAGGCCACCACCACCAGCAGGACCGCTCCGGTGATCAGCTGGGGGGCGTTCACGAGACGGTCGGTGCCGGGGACGGACCGGTGATGCCGCGCTCGCCGCGCCAACCGTCGACGATGGCCGCCTGGAGGCCGAACATCTCGGCCTTCTCGTCCGGCTCCTCGTGGTCGTAGCCGAGCAGGTGCAGCACCCCGTGGACGGTCAGGAGCTGGAGCTCCTCGTCCATGGAGTGCTGCGTCGGGGCTTCCTCGCCCTGCCTCTTGGCCACCTCGGGGCAGAGCACGATGTCGCCGAGGAGCCCCTGCGGGGGCTCCTCCTCGTCCTTGGACGGCGGACGGAGCTCGTCCATCGGGAAGGACATGACGTCGGTCGGACCGGGCAGATCCATCCACTGGATGTGGAGCTGCTCCATGGCGTCCTCGTCGATGACGATGACGGAGAGCTCGGAGAGCGGGTGGATCCGCATCCGGGTGAGCGCGTAGCGGGCGATGTCGAGGATCGCCTGCTCGTCGACCTCGGTTCCGGACTCGTTGTTGACGTCGATCGACATGGTGCGCTGAGTTCTACTTCCGCTGGTGGCCGTTCGCGGCCTGCTGGCCGTCGTCGTACTTCTCGTACGCGTCGACGATACGGCCGACCAGCTTGTGCCGGACGACATCCTCGGACGTGAGCCGCGAGAAGTGGATGTCCGGGACCCCTTCGAGGATCTTCTGGACCTCCCGCAGACCGCTCTTGGCGCCACCCGGCAGGTCGATCTGCGTGACGTCACCGGTGACGACGATCTTCGAGTCGAAGCCGAGCCGGGTCAGGAACATCTTCATCTGCTCGGCGGTCGTGTTCTGCGCCTCGTCGAGGACGACGAACGCCTCGTTGAGCGTGCGACCCCGCATGTACGCCAGGGGCGCCACCTCGATCGTGCCCGCCGCCATCAGGCGCGGGATCGAGTCGGGGTCGATCATGTCGTGCAGCGCGTCGTAGAGCGGGCGCAGGTACGGGTCGATCTTGTCGAAGAGGGTGCCCGGCAGGAAGCCGAGCCGCTCCCCCGCCTCGACGGCCGGCCTGGTCAGGATGATCCGGCTGACCTGCTTGGACTGGAGGGCCTGGACCGCCTTGGCCATGGCGAGGTAGGTCTTGCCGGTACCGGCGGGGCCGATGCCGAAGACGATCGTGTTCTTGTCGATCGCGTCGACGTACCGCTTCTGGTTGAGGGTCTTGGGTCGGATGGTGCGACCGCGGCTGGAGAGGATGTTCTGGGTGAGCACCTCCGCGGGCGTCTCGGCAGAGACGTCGCCGTCGCCGTTGCCGTTGCCGCTCGCCTTGAGCATGGCGATCGAGCGTTCCACTGCGTCCTCCGTCATCGGCTGCCCGGTGCGGAGCACCAGCATCATCTCGTCGAAAAGCCGCTGGATCAGGGCGACTTCCGCCGCTGCACCGATCGCGCTGACCTGATTGCCCCGAACATGGATGTCGGCCTTCGGGAAGGCCTTCTCGATCACGCGCAACAGGGCGTCGCCCGAGCCGAGCACGGTCACCATCGGGTGCGTGGCCGGAACGGTGAAGTGGGCTCGCGCCTGCCCTGGCGCGGGGATGTGGGCTGTCGGTGTCTGAGTCATGGGCCGGCACTGTGGCCTGCGCATACCTCCCGCTGAGGGGCCGCGCCGATCGACGACCTCCGGAGTACCAAGGGTACGTCTCCGCCGCTGCTTCCCCGAGGGGTTTTATCGCCGGATCGCGCCGCGGGCCGATGCCTACGCGGGATGCCGGAAACCGATCGTGGGTACGGCCCTGCGCCGTGCCGCCGGGGCCCCGGCCTGCGGGATCAGGTCGTCCAGGAAGCCGTACCGGCCGCGCAGCTCCTGCGGGGCCGCCTGCCACCAGTGGGCCACCTCCGGCCAGCCGGGGGCCGAAAGCGAGCCACCGAACTCCTGCACCGACAGGGCCGCCGTCAGCCCGGCGAAGGCGAGGCGGTCCGCGAGCGGCCAGCCCGCCAGGGTGCCGGTCACGAAGCCCGCCACGTAGACGTCGCCCGCGCCCGTCGGGTCCAGCTCGTCCACCGTGATCCCGGGGACGTGCGCGGTCTCCCCGGTGCGCCCGTCCACCGCGTACGAGCCCTCGGCGCCCATCGTCACCACCGCGATCGGCACCTTCTCGGCCAGCGCCCTGGCCGCGGCTCTCGGACAGTCGGTGCGGGTGTAGCGCATCGCCTCGCCCGCGTTCGGCAGGAAGGCCTCGCAGTGCTCCAGGTCGGCCAGGGCCCCCAGGTCCCAGCGGCCGCTCTCGTCCCATCCCACGTCCGCGAAGATCCGCGAGCCGCGCCGGGCGGCCTCGGCGATCCACTCCTCGCCGCGGCCGGGTCCCAGCGCCGCCACGGCCGCGCGGGCGCGGGGCGGGCACTGCGGGAAGGGCCCGGGACCCGCCGGCGGCGGGGCCTCGTGGCCGTGCGAGACCATCGTGCGCTCGCCCTCGTAGGCCATCGAGACCGTGACCGGGCTGTGCCAGCCGGGGATGGTGTGCGACATGGACAGATCGATGCCCTCGCCCTGCTCCAGGGCGTCCCAGCAGTACTCGCCGTAGTGGTCGTCCCCGAAGGCGGCGGCCAGCGAGGTGCGCAGGCCGAGCCGGGCCAGGGCCGTGGCCATGTTGGCGACGCCGCCGGGGCTGGAGCCCATGCCGCGCGCCCAGGACTCCGTACCGCGCACCGGGGCCGAGTCGAGACCGGTGAAGATGATGTCGAGGAAGACGGTTCCGGTCAGGAAGACGTCACAGCCGGATTCCTGCGGGTCACGCAGCGGACCGAGCGGGTCCACCGCTGCTGCGCGGATTTCGTAGTCGCGACCGGTCACGGCGATCTCCCCGTTGTTTCTCGAAGGCCCGTTTCTGCATGATGTTTTCCGTGGAAAGCTGCCGGTCCTGCCCATCCCGGGCAGAACCAAAACCCAGTGTGGCGCAGATCATCCTCGGAAGGGCCTTCGTCACTCGGACCACTCGACGAACACGGCCCCTGCGCGGCCCCCGCCCCGGCAGAGGCCGAGCGGGGGCCGGGCAGGGCCTGTCGTCAGCCCCGCTTGGGCAGGGGCACCCGCATCAGGTCCGCGGCCACCGTGAGCTCGCCCTCGAAGCCGACCGCGCGAGCCTGGCGCTCGAACTCGCTCGGGTCGGTGTAGCGCTGCGAGAAGTGCGTCAGCACGAGGTGCCGTACGCCCGCGTCGCGTGCCACCCGTGCCGCCTGGCCGGCGGTCAGGTGCCCGTGGTCGGTAGCCAGCCGTTCGTCCTCGTCGAGGAAGGTCGACTCGATCACCAGCATGTCGCAGCCCTCGGCGAGCGCGTCCACGCCGGGGCAGAGCCGGGTGTCCATGACGAACGCGAACCGCTGTCCCGGCCTGGGCTCGCTGACCTCGTCCAGGGTGACCGCGCCGAGCCGCCCCTCGCGCTGGATCCGGCCCACGTCCGGCCCCTTGATCCCGTGCCGCGCGAGCAGCTCGGGCACCATGCGGCGCCCGTCGGGTTCGGTGATCCGGTAGCCGAAGGACTCCACGGGGTGCGAGAGCAGCCGGGCCTCCAGGGTGTACGAGGCCCCCTGGCCGAGGGTGCCGTCCACGGAGACGGGTTCCTCGCGGAGCGCGACGGTCTCCCGGTAGGCCGTCGCGTAGCGCAGCCGGTCGAAGAACTTCTGTCCCGAGGCCGGGTAGTGCGCGGTGACGGGGTGCGGGACCTGGTCGAGGTTGATCCGCTGGATCACCCCGGCCAGGCCGAGGCTGTGGTCACCGTGGAAGTGGGTGACGCAGATCCGGTTGATGTCGTGCGCGGCCACCCCGGCACGCAGCATCTGGCGCTGGGTGCCCTCGCCGGGGTCGAAGAGGATGCCCTCGCCGTCCCAGCGCAGCAGGTAGCCGTTGTGGTTGCGGTGGCGGGTGGGCACCTGGCTGGCCGTGCCCAGCACCACGAACTCTCGTACGGACACGCGCTATCCGGGGGGCCACTGGAGGCCGCGGCCGCCGAGGACGTGCGCGTGGGCGTGGAAGACGGTCTGACCGGCGCCGGAGCCGGTGTTGAACACGACCCGGTAGCCGTGTTCGACGATCTTCTCGTCGAGGGCGACCTGGCCGGCGTCGCGCAGTATGTCGGCGGCCACGCCCGGCTCGGCCGCGGCGAGGGAGGCCGCGTCGGGGTAGTGCACCTTGGGGATGACGAGCACGTGCGTGGGCGCCTGCGGGTTGATGTCCCGGAAGGCGACCGTGGTCTCGGTCTCCCGTACCACGGTCGCGGGGATCTGCCCCGCGACGATCTTGCAGAACAGGCAGTCGGCCTGCGGTTCCCCGGCCATTGCTTCGCCTCCTGTGACGGTGATCGGTCCGGGCATCGTATCCAGCCGGACGCCTGCCACGGGCGGGCATTTCGGCCCGTCGGGCCGAAGCCCGTGGGCCGGACGGGCCGGACGGGCCGTACCGGCCGATCAGGCCGTCAGGACCAGCGGCCCGTGCGGGCCAGCAGGACGGCGACCGCGGCCGTACCCGCCGTGGAGGTGCGCAGCACGGAGCGCCCCAGGCGGTAGGGGTGGGCGCCGGCCTCGGCGAAGACCGCCAGTTCCTCCGGGGAGACCCCGCCCTCCGGGCCCACCACCAGCACCACGGAACCGGCCTTCGGGAGCTCCGCCGTGGCCAGCGCCTGCGAGGGGGTGTCGCGGTCCTCGTGGAGCACCATCGCCAGGTCGGCGCCGGCCAGCAGTGTCGCCACCTGCTTGGTGGACAGGGCCTCGGCCACCTCCGGGAAGCGCACCCGGCGGGACTGCTTGCCCGCCTCCCGGGCCGTGGCCCGCCACTTGGCCAGGGACTTGGCCCCGCGGTCGCCGCGCCACTGCGTGATGCAGCGCGAGGCCTGCCAGGGCACGATCGCGTCCACGCCGGTCTCGGTCATCGTCTCGACGGCCAGCTCGCCCCGGTCCCCCTTGGGCAGGGCCTGCACCACGGTGATGCGGACCTCCGGTTCCGGCTCCTCCGCGACGGTGTGCAGGTCCATGACGACCAGCCGGTCCTTGCCCTCGGCGGCCTTGACCACGCCCTCCGCCCAGTGGCCGCGTCCGTCGGTGAGGACCACGTCCTCGCCCGGGTTCAGCCGTTTCACGGACACGGCGTGCCGGCCCTCCGGGCCGTCCAGGACGAACTCCGGCCCCGCGGGGACCTCTTCCACCACGAAAACCGGGGCGGTCATGACGCACTCCTCATCTGCATTGCGTTCAACGTGCTGTGTGCCTGGGCCAGTTCGGCCGCAAGCACCTCCACCAGCTCCCCCGCCGGCAGCGGCCGCGCCAGTCGGTGCCCCTGGCCCGCCCACAGGGCCATGCCCTGGGCGTCCCCGGCCGCGGCCGCGGCCTTGCGCAGCCCGGAGGTCAGGTGGTGGACCTGCGGGTACGCGGCCGGGGCGTAGGGCCCGTGCTCACGCACGAAGCGGTTCACCAGTCCGCGCCCCGGCCGCCCGGAGAAGGCCCGGGTCAACTCGGTACGGACGAACAGCGGGTCCGTCAGCGCCTTCTTGTGCACCGGGTCCGCCCCGGACTCCGGGCAGGCCAGGAAGGCCGTCCCGAGCTGCGCCGACTCCGCGCCCGCCGCCAGCAGGGCCGCGATCTGCGCGCCCCGCATGACCCCGCCCGCCGCGATGATCGGGAGCGCCACCGCCTCCCGTACCTGCGCCACCAGCGCGAGGAGGCCCACGGTCGCCGTGCCGTCGATCTGCGGGTCGTCCCGGTGGGTGCCCTGGTGGCCGCCGGCCTCGGCGCCCTGGACGCAGACCGCGTCGGCGCCCGCGTGCTGGGCGGTGCGGGCCTCCTCGGCGGAGGTCACCGTGACGACGGTGTACGTACCGACCTTGCGCAGGGCGGCGAGGGCCGCGAAGGCGGGACAGCCGAAGGTGAACGAGACCACCGGGACCGGGTCTTCGAGGAGGATGGCGAGCTTGGCGTCGTAGCCGTCGTCGCTGGTGCCGATGATGTCCTCGTCGGCGAGCGAGATCTCGTACCAGCTCGCCTCGCCTGCCAGCTGCCCGCGGTAGGCCTCCACGGCGGCCGGATCGACGTAACCGGTCTGCGGCATGAAGAGGTTGACCCCGAAGCGGCGCCGGGTCAGCGCGCGCACCTGCTTGATCTCCTGGTACATCCCGTCGGCGGTCTTGTAGCCCCCGGCCAGGAAGCCCAGTCCGCCCGCCTCGCACACGGCGGCGACGAGGACGGGGCAGGAGACGCCGCCCGCCATGGGAGCCTGCACGATCGGATACGGGGAGAGACCGTTCGGTGCCGAGGACATGGACTGCATCGTGCCACGTCCGGCGCATGGGGCCGAATCATGGCATTCGCCTGGCATAGTCCGCTTCCCGACCGGCCGGGAGCCGCCGTCCGCCTCGTGCGACGAGCCCGGCCGGGGAATCCCCAGGCCGGGCTCGTGACGGTGGTGCGCGGTCGATCAGCGACCGTTGAAAGCGTCCTTCAGCCGGCTGAACAGCCCCTGCTGACCCGGCGCGAACTGACCCATCGGCCGCTCCTCGCCGCGCAGCTTCGCCAGCTGGCGGAGCAGGTCCTCCTGCTGGGCGTCCAGCTTGCCCGGGGTGGTGACCTCGACGTGCACGATCAGGTCGCCGCGCCCGCCACCGCGCAGGTGGGTGACGCCGCGCCCGTGCAGCGGGATCGCCTGGCCGGACCCGGTGCCGGGCCGGATGTCGATCTCCTCCAGCCCGTCCAACGTCTCCAGCGGACACTTGGTGCCCAACGCGGCCGCGGTCATCGGGATGGTGACCGTGCAGTGCAGGTCGTCCCCGCGCCGCTGGAAGGTCGGGTGCGCCAGCTCGTGGATCTCCACGTACAGGTCGCCGGCCGGGCCGCCGCCGGGGCCGACCTCGCCCTCGCCCGCGAGCTGGATCCGGGTGCCGTTCTCGACACCCGCCGGGATCTTGACCGTGAGACTGCGACGGGAGCGGACCCGGCCGTCGCCCGCGCACTCGTGGCACGGGGTCGGGACCACGGTGCCGAAGCCCTGGCACTGCGGGCAGGGGCGCGAGGTCATGACCTGGCCCAGGAAGGACCGGGTGACCTGCGAGACCTCACCGCGGCCGCGGCACATGTCACACGTCTGCGCCGAGGTGCCGGGAGCGGCGCCCTCACCGGAGCAGGTGTTGCAGACGACGGCCGTGTCGACCTGGATGTCCTTGGTGGTCCCGAAGGCCGCCTCGTCCAGCTCCAGGTCCAGGCGGATCATCGCGTCCTGGCCGCGCCGGGTCCGCGAGCGCGGGCCGCGCTGCGAGGCCTGGCCGAAGAAGGCGTCCATGATGTCGGAGAAGTTGCCGAAGCCACCCGCTCCGAAGCCGCCCGCGCCGCCGCCACCGCCCGAGGAGGACAGCGGGTCGCCACCCAGGTCGTAGACCTGCTTCTTCTGCGGGTCCGAGAGGACCTCGTAGGCGGCGTTGATCTCCTTGAAACGCTCTTGCGTCTTGGGATCAGGGTTCACATCCGGGTGCAGCTCGCGTGCAAGCCGCCGGAATGCCTTCTTGATCTCGTCCTGCGATGCGTCGCGGCGCACGCCGAGAACGGCGTAGTAGTCCGTGGCCACTTACGACTCCGCCAGGATCTGTCCGACGTAACGTGCCACTGCGCGTACCGCTCCCATCGTTCCGGGGTAGTCCATGCGGGTCGGTCCGACCACGCCGAGTTTGGCGACTGCTTCGCCGCCCGAACCGTAACCGACCGAGACGACCGACGTGGAGTTCAGTCCCTCGTAGGCGTTCTCGTGCCCGATCCGTACGGCCATTCCCGACTCGTTGGCCTCGCCCAGCAGCTTGAGGAGCACGACCTGCTCCTCCAGCGCTTCGAGCACCGGCCTGATCGTCAGGGGAAAATCGTGTCCGAAGCGGGTGAGATTGGCGGTTCCGCCGATCATCAGCCGTTCTTCGGCTTCCTCGACCAGGGTTTCGAGGAGTGTCGCGAGCACGGTGGAGACGGTGCCGCGGTCCTCGGCCTCGAAGGATTCGGGGAGGTCCTGGACGAGCGGGGGCACATCGGTGAAGCGGCGCCCGACGACCCGGCTGTTGAGCCGGGCCCGCAGGTCCGCGAGCGAGGTCTCCCCGAAGGGGCTCGGGCAGTCGATGAGTCGCTGCTCGACCCGCCCGGTGTCCGTGATCAGTACGAGCATCAGGCGCGCGGGAGCGAGCGAGAGCAGCTCCACGTGCCGGACGGTCGACCGGGTCAGGCTCGGGTACTGGACGACGGCGACCTGCCGGGTGAGCTGCGCGAGCAGCCGCACCGTACGGCCGACCACGTCGTCGAGGTCGACGGCGCCGTCGAGGAAGTTCTGGATGGCCCGGCGCTCGGGCGACGACAGCGGTTTGACCCCCGCCAGCTTGTCGACGAAGAGGCGGTAGCCCTTGTCGGTGGGGATCCGGCCGGCGCTGGTGTGGGGCTGGGCGATGTACCCCTCCTCCTCCAGCACGGCCATGTCGTTGCGCACGGTGGCGGGCGAGACGCCGAGCCGGTGCCGCTCCGTGAGCGCCTTGGAGCCGACCGGCTCCTCCGTCCCGACGTAGTCCTGGACGATGGCGCGCAGCACTTCGAGTCTGCGTTCGCTGAGCATCGCGCGCACACCTCCAGCTGTGGTCCGTTGCCGTGTTCTGCCGTGTTTGTTGGCACTCTGATCGTTCGAGTGCCAGAGAGCCCCCGCTCAGTGTACGGCCGGGCGGTAAGCCCCTGGCAAGGGAGGCCCGCCAGGGTAGCGTCGCCGTATGGACGTGCGTTGGGAAGAGTCCGGCTGGGAACGGCTGACCGGACGGGTCGGCCGGCGGCGACTGCCGGTGTGGGACTGCACCGTGGGGCTGGTGGTGGGCCAGGATTCGGTGCTTCTGATCGACCCCGGTTCGTGTGTGCGCGAGGGCGTGCGGGTACGGGCCGAGGCGGAGCGGCTGACGGGCCGGCGCGTGACCCATATCGCATTCACGCACGGTCATTTCGATCACGTGCTGGGCGGAGCCGCCTTCGCCGGGGCCGAGGTGTTCGGGGCGGTCGGGCTGGCCGCGCTGCTGTCGACGGGTCGTGAGGAACTGCGCGAGGACGCGGTACGGCACGGGCTCGCGGCGGCGGAGGCGGCGGAGGCCGTGGACCTGCTGGTGCCGCCCCGGCACGAGGTATCGGGCGAGTGGACGCTGGAACTGGGCGGCGTACAGGTGCTGCTGGCCAATGTGGGGCCCGGACACACCGGGCACGACCTGGCCGTCTTCGTGCCGGGCGAGCGCGAGGTCGTCTTCTGCGGGGACCTGGTCGAGGAGTCGGGCGAGCCCTCGGTGGGCCCGGACGCCGTCGTGGGGCAGTGGCCCGCCGCCCTGGACCGGCTGCTGTCGTGGGGCGGGGACGACGCACTGTACGTGCCCGGTCACGGAGCGGTGGTCGGGGCGGAGTTCGTCCGTGCCCAACGCGCCACACTGGCGGCCCGTTGCGGCGTGTCGGAGGCGTGACGCGCGCGGCTCTCCTACCCTCGGCCGGATGCGCGAGTACTCCCCCGACCTGACCCCGCAGTGGAAGCGACCCAAGGCCGTGCCGGAGGTGGCGGCGGATCCGGACCTGGTGGTCGAGGTGGCGGGTACGGACTTCTGCGGCGCGGTGGTGGCCTGCGAGGCGGGCACGGTGACCCTGGAGGACCGCTTCGGCAAGCGGCGGGTGTTCCCGATGGAGCCGCGCGGGTTCCTGCTGGACGGCGCGGTGGTCACCCTGGTCCGTCCGTCCCGGGGCCCGGCGGCACCGGCCCGTACGGCCTCGGGGTCGATCGCCGTTCCCGGCGCGCGGGCGCGGGTGGCGCGGGCGGGCCGGATCTACGTGGAGGGCCGGCACGACGCCGAACTGGTGGAACGGGTCTGGGGCGACGACCTGCGGATCGAGGGCGTGGTGGTGGAGTACCTGGAGGGCATCGACGACCTCCCGGCGATCGTCGCCGACTTCGCCCCGGCCCCGGACGCCCGCCTCGGCATCCTGGTGGACCACCTCGTCCCGGGCTCGAAGGAGTCCCGCATCGCGGCGTCGGTGACCTCGCCGGACGTCCTGATCGTGGGCCACCCGTACGTGGACGTCTGGCAGGCGGTGAAACCGTCCGCGCTGGGCATCCCGGCGTGGCCGGTCGTCCCGCCCGGCCAGGACTGGAAGACGGGCATCTGCAGGGCCCTGGGCTGGCCGGAGAACACGGGCGCCGCCTGGCAGCACATCCTGTCCCGGGTGAGCTCCTACAAGGACCTGGAACCGACCCTCCTGGGCTCGGTGGAACACCTCATCGACCACGTCACGGCATAATGGCCGCGCCATTTCCAGCCCCGCCGGCGCTCGAGGCGATCCCCCAGCCCCGCCGGCGCTCGAGGCGCGGGGGTCCGGGGGCAGCGCCCCCGGCAACGGCGCCGCGGGCTAGTCCACCAGGTCCCGCACCACCGCGTCGGCCAGCAACCGCCCGCGCAGCGTCAGCACGGCCCGCCCGCCCTCGTACGGCCCCGGCTCCAGCAGCCCGTCCGCGAGGGCCTTGCGGGAGGCCGTGAGCCCGGCCGGAGCCAGCAGGGACAGCGGCACCCCGTCCACCAGCCGGAGCTCCAGCAGGATCCGCTCCACCCGCCGGTCCTCCTCCGACAGGAGCTCCCGTCCCGCCCCGGGCGACCGCCCCTCCGCCAGCGCCGCGGCATACGCGCCCGGGTGCTTCACGTTCCACCACCGCACCCCGCCCACGTGCGAGTGCGCGCCCGGCCCCGCGCCCCACCAGTCGGCGCCGCGCCAGTACAGCTCGTTGTGCAGGCAGCGCCCGGCCTCCGAGGTGGCCCAGTTCGAGACCTCGTACCAGGAGTACCCGGCCTCGGCCATGACCGAGTCCGCGATCAGGTACCGGTCGGCGTGGACGTCGTCGTCCGTCATCGGGACCTCGCCCCGGCGGATCCGCCGCGCCAGCTGCGTGCCCTCCTCCACGATCAGCGCGTAGGCGCTGATGTGGTCCGGTCCGGCCCCCAGCGCCGCCGAGAGCGTCGCCCGCCAGTCCTCGTCCGACTCTCCGGGGGTCCCGTAGATCAGGTCGAGGTTGACGTGCTCGAAGCCGGCCGCCCGCGCCTCCGCGACGCACGCCTCGGGGCGCCCCGGCGTATGGGTGCGGTCGAGCACCTTCAGGACGTGCTGCTTGGCGCTCTGCATGCCGAAGGAGACCCGGTTGAAGCCCCCCTCGCGCAGCTCGGCCAGGTACCGCGGGTCCACCGACTCCGGATTGGCCTCGGTGGTGATCTCGGCGTCGTCGGCCAGACCGAACTCGTCCCGGATCGCCGCGAGCATGCGGACGAGGTCGGCGGCGGGCAGCAGCGTGGGCGTGCCGCCGCCGACGAAGACGGTCCGGACCTGGCGCGGGTCGTCGCCGAGCACCTTCCGCGCCAGCCGGACCTCGTCGATCAGGGTGTCGGCGTAGTTCTCCCGGGAGGCGAGCACACCGCCGGTGCCCCGCAGCTCGGTGGCCGTGTAGGTGTTGAAGTCGCAGTACCCGCAGCGCGTGGCGCAGTAGGGGACGTGCAGGTAGAAACCGAGCGGCCGCTCCCCGGCGCCCGCCAGGGCGTGCGACGGCAGCGAGCCGTCTTCGGGCATGGGTTCACCGTCGGGGAGTGCGGAAGGCATACCCCCATCATCCCGCACCGGCGCACACCCCGGCCCCGCCGGCGTCGACGGGGCGGTCGACCACCCCGCCCCGCCGGGCCCGCGGCAGGCGTCACGCCTCGCGGGAGCCCTCGTACATCTCCTCGATCAGGTGCTTGAACTCACGCTCGACCACCGGCCGCTTCAGCTTCAGGCTGGGCGTGAGGTCGCCGTGCTCGACGTCGAGGTCGCGCGGCAGCACCCGGAACTTCTTGATCGTCTGCCAGCGCTGCAGGCCCTCGTTCAGGGTCTGCACGTACGTCTCGATCAGGCGGTTGGTCTCCGGCGCGGCCAGGACCTGCTGGTACGTCTTGCCCTCCAGCCCGTTCTCGGCCGCCCAGGTCAGGATGGAGGGCTCGTCGAGGGCGATCAGCGCGGAGCAGAAGTTCCGGTCGGCGCCGTGCACGACGATCGTCGACACGTACGGGCAGATGGCCTTGAACTGGCCCTCGATCTCGGCCGGGGCGACGTACTTGCCGCCCGAGGTCTTGATCAGGTCCTTCTTGCGGTCGGTGATGCGCAGGTAGCCGTCGGGCGAGAGCTCGCCGATGTCGCCCGTGTGCAGCCAGCCGTCGGACTCGAGGACCTCGGCGGTCTTGTCCGGCTGCCGGTGGTAGCCCTGCATGATGCCGGGGCCGCGCAGCAGGACCTCGCCGTCGTCGGCGATGCGTACCTCGGTGCCGGGGAGCGGCTTGCCGACCGTGCCGGTGCGGTAGGCCTCGCCCGGGTTGACGAAGGAGGCGGCGCTGGACTCGGTCAGGCCGTAGCCCTCCAGGATGTGGACACCCGCGCCGGAGAAGAAGAAGCCGATCTCGGGGGCCAGGGCGGAGGCGCCGGAGACGGCGGCCCGCAGCTTCCCGCCGAAGGCCTCGCGGAGCTTGGAGTAGACGAGCGCGTCGGCGATCTTGTGCTTCGTGGTGAGGCCGAAGGGGGCGGTCGCCTGCCCGGTGCGGCGGTAGTTGTCCTGCGTGACCTTGGCGTACTCGCGGGCGACGCCGACCGACCACTGGAAGATCTTGTACTTGGCTCCGCCGGCGGCGCGGGCCTTGGCGGCCACACCGTTGTAGACCTTCTCGAAGATGCGCGGGACGGCGGCCATGTAGGTCGGCTGCACCACCGGCAGGTTCTCGATGATCTTGTCGATCCGGCCGTCGACGGCGGTCACGTGCCCGGCCTCGATCTGCCCGGAGGTCAGCACCTTGCCGAAGACGTGGGCCAGCGGCAGCCACAGGTACTGGACGTCCTCCTTGCCGATCAGCCCGGTGGCGACCATGGCCTTCGCCAGGTAGGACCAGTTGTCGTGCAGCAGCCGCACGCCCTTGGGGCGGCCGGTGGTGCCGGAGGTGTAGATCAGGGTGGCGAGCTGGTCGGAGGTGATCCCCGCGATCCGCTCGTCGACCGCCTCGGGGTGCTTGGCGAGGTACTCCTTGCCGCGCGCCTCCAGCTCCGCGAGGGAGAGCACCCAGCCTTCGGGGTCGCCCTCGGCGGCGACCGCGTCGGCGGCCTCCAGCACCACGACGTGGGCGAGGTTCGGCAGGTCGGCGCGGCGCTCGCGCGCCTTCGCCACCTGCGCCGCGTCCTCGGCGATGAGCACCCGGCTGTCGGAGTCGGCGAGGATGAACGCCGACTCGTCCGCGTTGGTGCTGGGGTAGATCGTGGTGACCGCGCCGCCGGCGCACATGACGCCGAGGTCGGAGAGGATCCAGTCGACCCGGGTGTTGGAGGCGAGCGCGACGCGCTGCTCCGTTTCCAGGCCGAGGGAGATCAGCCCGGCGGCGATGGCGAAGACCCGCTCGGCCGCCTGGCCCCAGCTGAGTGACTTCCAGTCGTCGGCGCCGCCCGGGCCGCCGGCCGCCGGTACCGGGTACCGGTAGGCCTCGTCGTTCGGCGTCGCTGCGACGCGCTCAAGGAAGAGCACCGCCACGGTCGGCGGGCGGTTCTCGAGATAGGTCTGTGTGTCGCTCACGACATCCTCCGGACCGATCCACGCGGTAGTGCGTGGGCGTGGGGCGCTGGGGGGCGCTGGGGACTGGCGGGTTTAGCAGCCTTTGACTTTTTAAACTGGCGAGTAACCGTCGAGCAGTGATCAGACTAGAGCGCGACCGCCGCGCGCGTAAGAGCCCGCGAGCGGCCGCTTCATAACGAAACAGGCCCCCGCACCGGAGTGCGGGGGCCTGTGTGTGTCGGGTGACGGCGGGACTACTACTTCTTCTTGCCGCCGGACTCGTCACTGGAGAGGACGGCGATGAAGGCCTCCTGCGGGACCTCGACCGAGCCGACCATCTTCATCCGCTTCTTGCCTTCCTTCTGCTTCTCCAGCAGCTTCCGCTTACGGGAGATGTCACCGCCGTAGCACTTGGCGAGGACGTCCTTGCGGATGGCGCGGATGGTCTCGCGGGCGATGACGCGGGAGCCGATCGCGGCCTGGATCGGCACCTCGAAGGCCTGCCGGGGGATGAGCTCGCGCAGCTTGGCGACGAGGCGCACGCCGTAGGCGTAGGCGGCGTCCTTGTGCGTGACGGCGGAGAAGGCGTCGACCTTGTCGCCGTGCAGCAGGATGTCGACCTTGACCAGGCTGCCGGACTGCTCGCCCGTGGGTTCGTAGTCCAGGGAGGCGTAACCGCGCGTCTTGGACTTCAGCTGGTCGAAGAAGTCGAAGACGATCTCCGCGAGCGGCAGGGTGTAGCGGATCTCGACCCGGTCCTCGGAGAGGTAGTCCATGCCGAGGAGGGTGCCGCGACGCTGCTGGCACAGCTCCATGATCGCGCCGATGAACTCGGTGGGCGCGAGCACGGTGGCCTTGACGACCGGCTCGAAGACGTCCGAGATCTTGCCCTCGGGGAACTCGCTCGGGTTGGTGACGGTGACTTCCTTGCCGTCCTCCATGACCACCCGGTAGACCACGTTGGGCGCGGTGGCGATCAGGTCGAGGCCGAACTCGCGCTCCAGGCGCTCACGGACCACGTCCAGGTGGAGCAGGCCGAGGAAGCCGACGCGGAAGCCGAAGCCGAGCGCCGCCGAGGTCTCCGGTTCGTAGACCAGCGCGGCGTCGTTGAGCTGGAGCTTGTCCAGGGCCTCGCGCAGGTCCGGGTAGTCGGAGCCGTCGAGCGGGTACAGGCCCGAGAAGACCATCGGCCGCGGGTCCTTGTAGCCGCCGAGCGCCTCGGTGGCACCGTTGTTCAGGCTGGTGATGGTGTCACCGACCTTGGACTGACGGACGTCCTTCACGCCGGTGATGATGTAGCCCACCTCGCCGACGCCGATGCCGTCGGAGGGGGTCATCTCCGGGGAGGAGACACCGATCTCCAGCAGTTCGTGGGTGGCGCCGGTGGACATCATCCGGATGCGCTCGCGCTTGTTGAGCTGCCCGTCGACCACACGGACGTACGTGACGACGCCACGGTACGAGTCGTAGACCGAGTCGAAGATCATGGCGCGGGCCGGGGCGTCCTTGACGCCGACCGGGGCCGGAACCGTGGCGACGACCTTGTCGAGCAGCGCCTCGACGCCGAGACCGGTCTTCGCCGAGACGCGCAGCACGTCCTCGGGCTGGCAGCCGATCAGGTTCGCCAGTTCCTCGGCGAACTTCTCCGGCTGGGCGGCCGGCAGGTCGATCTTGTTCAGGACGGGGACGATCGCGAGGTCGTTCTCCATCGCCAGGTACAGGTTGGCGAGGGTCTGCGCCTCGATGCCCTGGGCGGCGTCCACCAGGAGGACGGTGCCCTCGCACGCGGCGAGGGAGCGCGAGACCTCGTAGGTGAAGTCGACGTGCCCGGGGGTGTCGATCATGTTGAGGATGTGGGTGTTGCCCTGGCCCTCGCCCGTGGTGGGCGCCCAGGGCAGCCGGACCGCCTGGGACTTGATCGTGATGCCGCGCTCACGCTCGATGTCCATGCGGTCGAGGTACTGGGCGCGCATCTGCCGCTGGTCGACCACACCGGTGATCTGGAGCATCCGGTCGGCAAGGGTCGACTTGCCGTGGTCGATGTGCGCGATGATGCAGAAGTTGCGGATCAGCGCCGAGTCGGTACGGCTCGGCTCGGGCACGTGGCTGGGGATCGCGGGCACGCAGTGTCCTGATTCTCGGTCGCAGTCGGAAGCGTTTGCGGAGCGTCGGTCGGAGCGAAAGTCCGGCTCCCGTCGCCGTCGGCGGCGCGATGTCGGATCTGTACGCAGACTCCCATGGTCCCATGGACGGGGCAGTGCGCTCGGTTTGGGCCGCCCCTAGCGTGCCTGGTAGCCTGGGCAGCTGTGTCTCGTATGCCCTCTCAGCTGTCGAGGCACAATCCGAAGATCAAACTCTGAACCTGAAAAGGCTCTTTCGTGGCGAACATCAAGTCCCAGATCAAGCGGAACAAGACGAACGAGAAGGCGCGCCTGCGCAACAAGGCCGTCAAGTCCTCGCTCAAGACCGCGATCCGCAAGGCCCGCGAGGCCGTCCTCGCCGGTGACGTCGAGAAGGCCACCGTGGCTTCTCGCGCTGCCGCGCGTGCGCTCGACAAGGCTGTCTCGAAGGGTGTCATCCACAAGAACGCCGCCGCCAACAAGAAGTCGGCGCTGGCCACCAAGGTTGCCTCCCTGCAGGGCTGAAGCTCCCTGATGTGATCGCCGGAAGGGACCCAGTGGGCCCTCTCTCCCGCTCCTGACCGGCACCCCGCTCCGCACACGAAGCGTTCGCCACGCGGGTGCGGCGCAACCAGAAGTGCCGAAGGCCCCGACCACCACCCTTCCCCAGGGTGAGGGTCGGGGCCTTCGTGCTGCCCGGCGGGGTCTCGGCGGTCGGCCGCGAGGGCGGCCGGCAGCCTCATGACACACCGCTACCAGGGGTGACCGTCGCCACCGCCGTACGGCGTCACTGCCTGCGCTGGGGGCGGGCCGCGCGCGCCACCGCGACGACGGCCTTCTCCAGGGCGTACTCGGGGTCGTCGCCGCCGCCCTTGACCCCGGCGTCGGCGTCGGCCACGGCGCGCAGGGCGTCCGAGACCGCGTCCGCCGACCAGCCCCGCATCTGCTGGCGGACCCGGTCGATCTTCCACGGGGGCATGCCCAGGTCCCGGGCGAGGTCGCCGGGGCGGGCCCCGCGGGGGGCCGAGGCGAGCTTGCCGATCGCACGGACCGCCTGGGCCAGGGCGCTGGTGATCAGGACCGGTGCCACCCCGGTGGACAGGGACCAGCGCAGGGCCTCCAGGGCCTCGGCCGCCCGGCCCTCGACCGCCCGGTCGGCGACCGTGAAGCTGGAGGCCTCGGCCCGGCCCGTGTAGTAGCGGGCGACGACGGCCTCGTCGATGGTGCCTTCCACGTCGGCGCACAGCTGCGCGGCGGCGCTCGCCAGCTCCCGCAGGTCGCTGCCGATGGCGTCCACCAGGTTCTGGCAGGCCTCCGGGGTCGCCGACCGGCCCAACGCGCGGAATTCGCCCCGCACGAACGACAGCCGGTCCGCCGCCTTCGTCATCTTCGGGCAGGCGATCTCCCGCGCGCCCGCCTTGCGGGCCGCGTCCAGCAGGCCCTTGCCCTTGACCCCGCCCGCGTGCAGGAGGACCAGGATGATCTCCTCGTAGGGCGCGGCGAGGTAGGCCTTGACCTCCTTGACCGAGTCCGCGGACAGGTCCTGCGCGCCCCGCACGACGAGCACCTTGCGCTCGGAGAAGAGCGAGGGGCTCGTCAGCTCGGCGAGCGTGCCGGGCTGGAGCTGCTCGGAGGCGAGGTCGCGGACGTCCGTGTCGGCGTCGGCGGCGCGGGCGGCCGCCACCACCTCGCGCACGGCACGGTCGAGCAGCAGCTCCTCCTGCCCCACGGCGAGGGTGAGCGGGGCAAGCGGATCGTCGGTGGAATTCTTCCTGGTGGCCATCGGCTCCAGCATCCCACGCCGCACCGACAGCGCTCCGCCCCGCGTGCCCGAGAATGGTCGCGTGAATGTGCGACATGTACTCGTCCTGCCCGACCGTGACGCCGCCGAGGAGGTGGCCCAGGAGGCCGTCGACCGCTTCGGCCTCCCGGAGGAACCGCAGTTGGTCCGCGACGCGCTGGCCGGCGAGGACGACGCCGAGGACGCCCAGTGGCTGGTGGTCGTCGAGGACCCGCAGGAACGGCTCGACACCGGCACGCTGGACGACCTCGCCGCCGAGTACGAGGGTTGGCTGGAAGCCCCGTAGGGGGTTCGGCAGCCCTCGCGTCAGGCCTTGCGCACGGCCTGGACGTCCAGGGTCACGTCCACGCTCGACCCGATGGCCGCGATCCCGTGCGCCAGCATCGACTGCCAGTTGAGGGTGAAGTCCTCGCGGTGCAGTTCGGCGGTGGCCCGGCAGGCCGCCCGGAGCTCCCCCTCCATGCCGGTGCCCAGGCCCAGGTACTGGGTGTCCAGGGTCACGGACCGGCTCACCCCGTGAAGGGTCAGCGCCCCGGCGACGGCCCAGCCGCTGCCGCTGCGGTGGATGAACCGCTCGCTGTAGAACTCCACCGTCGGGTGGCGGACCGCGTCCAGGAAGTCCCCCGACCTCAGGTGGTCGTCGCGCAGGCGTACCCCGGTGTCGATGCTCGCCGCGTCGATGATCACGTGCATGGAGGAGTCCTCCATGCGCTCGGCTATCCGTACCGCCCCGGCGAACGTGGTGAACCGGCCGCGGATCCGGGCCAGACCGATGTGGCGGGCGGTGAAGCCGATGGACGAGTGCGTCGGGTCGAGCTCCCAGTGGCCGGGCTGCGGCAGCAGCGGCGGCTCCACCGTGTCGAGGATGACCTCCGCGGTGCCGGGCTGCCCCGGGTCCCCCACGATCGTGACCCCGTGGAACGGCGCGTACCCCTCCGCGGTCACCGAGAGTCGGTACTCCCCCTCCGGTACGGCCACGGCGAAGCCGCCGTACGGGTCGGTCTCGCCGCTGACGATGCGTCGGCCGATCGGGTCGGTCACCTCGAACGTGGCCTGCCGGACGGGCCGGTGAACCGTGTCGAGAACCCGGCAGCTGAGCAGACGCGCCGTCGGCGGCAGCGTCAGAGTCGCGGTGGTGGGCGGGCTGGAGTTTCCGGTCGTCTCCATCCCCCGTCTGCGACCGAACATGGCTGATGCACCCCCGTGCTGTGTGGACTTGGACCGTTCTGGCGAAGACGCATTCGATCATGCTGTCGGGTTGTGGGCAAACAGAGTGGTCGCGCCCGGTATGGCCGCGCCGATCCCGCCGCCGCCTGGCCGGAAATGACCGTAGCCGAACTCCGCTCCCGGCCACGGCGATCGAGCCGTCGAGATCGGTCCGCAGCACGGTCGCACCCAGCTCCCGGAGGCGGGCGAGCGTACGCGGAGCGGGGTGTCCGTAGCGGTTGCCCACGCCGACGGGAACCAGTGCGAGCCGTGGCCGGATCCGGGCGTACAGCTCCGGGTCCTGGTGCGCGGAGCCGTGGTGGGCGACTTTGAGGACGTCCACCGGGCCGAGGTCCGGACGAGCCCTCAGGAGGGCCTGCTGCGCGTCCGGTTCGAGGTCGCCGAGCAGGAGCAGGGTCAGCCCCGCGCCGCGCACCAGCAGGGCGACGCTCGCGTCGTTGGGGCTCTCGGGCGGCGGTCCGTCCGGCGGAGGCCAGAGCACCTGCCATTCGAACGCCCCCGCCCGACGCCGCTCCCCCTGCACCGCCCGCACGATCGGCACCCCGGCGGCCGCCGCGGTCCGCCGGACGAACTCGGCCTGCCCCCGCGGCTCTTCCAGCGCGGTGGCCTGGATCACCCCCACGGACCGGCCGCGCAGCACCCCCGACAGGCCCCCGACGTGGTCGGCGTGAAAGTGCGTCAGCAGGAGCAGCGGCACCCGCCGCACCCCCAGCGCGCGCAGACAGTCGTCCACCGGTCCGGGCTCCGGGCCGGCGTCCACCACCAGGGCCTCACCAGGGCCGACGGCGAGCACGGCGGCGTCCCCCTGCCCCACGGCGCACTGGACGTAGCTCCAGTCGGGCGGCGGCCATCCGGAGAGCGTACGGGTGAGCTGCGGCGGCCGCAGTACGGCCAGGAGCAGCAGCGCCGCCAGGGCGGAACACAGCCACCCGCGCCCGCGGAACCGGGCCCCGCAGATCACGACGACGGCCAGGGTGGCGGCGGCCAGCAGGACACCGCCGGCGAGCCCGCCCGGCCACGGCAGCTCCGCGCCCGGGACCCGGGCCCCGGCCCGGGCCACGCCGGCGATCCACCCGGCCGGCACCCCCGCGCACCGGGCGAGCAGCTCCGCGGCGGGCATCCACACCGGAGCCACCGCGAGGGCGGCGAAGCCGAGGACCGTCGCGGGACCGGCCGCCAGCTCGGCCAGCAGGTTGCAGGGCACCGCCACCAGGCTGACCCGGGCGGCCAGCACGGCCACCACGGGCGCGCACACCGCCTGCGCGGCCGCGGCGGCCCCCAGCGCCTCGGCCGACCGCGGCCCCACCCCACGGCGCCGCAGGGCATCGCTCCACCGGGGAGCGAGGGTGAGCAGCGACCCGGTGGCCAGGACGGAGAGCAGGAAGCCGGGGCTGCGGGCCAGCCAGGGGTCGTAGAGCACCAGCAGCAGCACCGCGGCGCCCAGGGCCGGGATCAGGGACCTGCGCCGCCCCGTGGCGATGGCCAGCAGGGTGACCGCCCCGCAGGCAGCGGCCCGCAGCACGCTCGGCTCCGGACGGCACACCACGACGAACGCCAGCGTCAGGGCCGCCCCGCACAGGGCGGTGACCCGCAGCGAGAGTCCGAGGCGGGGAGCCAGCCCGCGCCGTTCGGCCTGCTGCGCGCGGGCCGGGGGCCCGATGAGCAGGAACAGCACCACGGTCAGGTTGGCCCCCGAGACGGCCAGCAGGTGCAGCAGGTCGGTGGCCCGGAACGCCTCGTGCAGATCGGGCGGAACCCTGGAGGTGTCCCCGACGACCAGTCCCGGCAGCAGGGCCCTGGCGTCCGGCGCGAGCCCCTCGGTGGCCTCGCGCAGCCCGGCCCGCAACCGCCCCGCCGACCGCTGGACGGCATCGGGGCCGCCGGCCACCCGGGGCGGGGTGTCACCGGCCGGGCGCAGCAGCGCCACGGCCCGCTCCCCACCCCGCGCCGGAGCCAGCCGGGCGACCACCGCCACCCGGGTGGAAGGTTGCAGCCGAGCCCATCCCGGATGCCCGGCCAGCACCCGCACCGGGGTCTCGACCCGGGTACTCGACCCGTCGGGCCCGGTCACCCGGGTCACCACCGCGTCCAGGACCACCACGGGCGGCCCGTTCCCGCCACGGGCGGCTTCCGGGTCGGAGCCGACGGTCAGTTCCACGAGGACGCGGGCGTGCTCCCGGGCCAGCCCGGCCACCGGCCCGGCCCGCGCCTCGGCCCGCTGGAGCCCCGCCACTCCCGCTCCGGCGGCCGCGCACAGCAGGGCCGCCGCCGCGGCCGGGGCGAGCCGCCACAGCGGTCCCGGACGCCGGCACGCGCCCAGCATCAGCAGGCCCGCGCAGACCATCCCCAGGCCCACCCCGAGGGCGGTCCGGCGGAGGGGCGCGTCCAGGGCGAGCGCGGCCGCCGCCCAAACGGCCGCGGCGGGTACCGCGAGGCGGAGGTCCGACGGGACCGGACCCGCCGGGCGGTTCACGGCCGTACCAGCGAGCGCAGGTCGGCGAAGCGTCGCTCGCCGATGCCGTCGACCTGGCGGAGCTCCTCCACGGAGCGGAAGCCGCCGCGGGCGGTACGGAAGTCGACGATGTGCTGCGCGAGCACCGGCCCGACCCCCGGCAGGCCGTCGAGCTGCGCGACCGTGGCCGTCCCCAGGCTCAGCGGGTCGGTGCCGGTGCCGGACCCGAAGCCGGAGCCGGAACCGGAGCCGGAGCCTCCGACCACGCCGGCCGGTGGCGGTTGCGCCGGGGCTCCGACCACCACCTGCTCGCCGTCCACCAGCACGCGGGCCCGGTTCAGCCCGGTGGTGTCGGTGCCGGGCCGCACACCCCCGGCGGCGGCCAGCGCGTCCTCCACCCGCGAACCGGCGGGCAGCCGCCGCACCCCGGGATCCCGGACCTTGCCGCTGACGTCGACGACGATCCGCGCGGGCATCCCGCCGGCCCCCGCCGCGCCTCCCGGCCCCGGAGCCGCCGCGGGTGCCGTGGCCGCCGCCGGTAGGGCCTCCGGGGCGACCACCGCGGGCACGGTCACCGCCCGTGGCCGGGCCGACCAGTACTGCTGCCCGGCGAAGCCGACGGCGCCGATCAGCACCACCCCGACGGCGGCCACCGCCCGCGCCCGCACCGCGATGCGGTCCTGCAGCCACAGCGGCAGCCGCTCCCGCACGGATGCCCTCAGCACGGCCCCTGAGGGCAGCCCGGACGCGTCATCGGGCGGCGCCGCGACATCCTGGGCGTCCGCCCCGTCCGAGCCCGCCGGCGGCACCTGGAACGCCTCGGGCACCGGGGGGCGCGGAGGCGGGGGCGCGGGCGGGACCTGCGGCGGTCCGCTGTCCCCCAACAAGGCCTCGGCCCGCAGGCGCACCGCACCCGGCTCCGGCTGAGGAACCCCTCGGCCACGAAGCGCCGTACGACGACGCCGCAGGAGGCGGTCGGAAACCCGACCGCCCGAAAGACGGCCGTCGGAAAGGCGGGAACGGCCCGGGCCACTGGTGGCACCCGACGGATACGGAGCACGCGTTCGAAGAGTCATGCCACGACCGTAGAGGCCGATCCCGCCCCCGGTTCTGAACACTCAATTCCGGTGGAAAAAACGCCCGTTGTGGATAACCGGGCCACCCGTTCCGGTGATCAGCGGGGTGAGACGACCGCCGCCAGCAGCCCCGGGCCGGTGTGCGCCCCGATCACCGCGCCGACCTCGCTGACGTGCAGCTCGACCAGCCCGGGGATGCGCTCGCGCAGCCGCTCGGCGAGCTTCTCCGCCCGCTCCGGAGCCGCGAGGTGGTGCACCGCCACATCGACGGCGGCGGACCCGGCGCGCTCGACGGCCAGCTCTTCCAGGCGGGCGATGGCCTTGGCCGACGTACGGACCTTCTCCAGCATCTCGATCCGCCCGCCGTCCAGCGTCAGCAGGGGCTTCACCGCGAGGGCCGAGCCGAGCAGGGCCTGGGCGGCCCCGATCCGGCCGCCGCGGCGGAGGTAGTCGAGGGTGTCGACGTAGAAGTACGCGGCCATGTCCGCCGCCCTCTTCTCGGCCGCCGCCACGGCCTCGTCCACGGATCCATCCGCCTCGGCCACCTCTGCGGCGGCCAACGCGCAGAAGCCGAGGGCCATCGCGACCATGCCGGTGTCCAGGACCCGGACCGGTACGGGCGCGGTCCTGGCGGCGACCACGGCCGCGTCGTAGGTGCCGGAGAACTCGGCGGACAGGTGCAGGCTGACGATGCCGGTGGCACCGGCGTCCGCCGCCGCCCGGTAGGCCCGGACGAACTCCTCGGGGCCGGGACGCGAGGTGGTGACCGAGCGGCGCTTCTGCAGGGCCGCGGCCAGGCTGCGCGCCGAGATCTCGGTGCCTTCCTCCAAGGCCTCGCCACCGAGGACCACGGTGAGCGGGACGGCGGTGATTCCGTGCCGCGCCATGGCCGGTCGAGGCAGGTAGGCCGTGGAATCGGTGACGATGGCGACATGGCGGGACATGAGCCGGAGGTTACCGCCAGTGGAGGCTCGACGGCAGCCCCGGGCCCCCGACCCGGGCGGGACAGGGTCCGCGCCAGGTACGGGTGCGGTCCGAGCCGGGTGCCGTCCTGCGGGCTCGCGACGGACATCCGGCAGGCTTCCGCCGGGCTCGCGACGGGCACCCGGCAGGCTCCCACCGGGCTCGCGACGCGCACCCGGCAGGCTCCCACCGGGCTCCCGCCGAGTTCCCCCCGGGGTGGTGGCCGGATCCTACGGAGCGCGGCGCGGCCGGTCCGCGGCGGGGTGCCGGGCCTCCTCGACCCGCACCTGCCGGAACTCTTCGCTCCGCGCCCGCTCCCGGACGGAGGAGGATGTCAGCCGGCGCTCTCCGGGCGCGGGGTCTTCTGCCACGGGTACTGCACCGTCGGCGTCGGCGGGTTCAAAGCGGCAGGCGGGGCCGTGGGCGTCCGGGTCGGGTTCGGCTGAGGCGTCGGGGTCGACTTCGGCTTCGGCTTCGACGTCTGCTTCGGCGTCTGCTGCGACGCCGGTGCCGCGGCCTGGGCGGCGTCCCACTCGGCGGCCGCGGCCGCCAGGTCGTCCACCGGTTCGCGGGACCAGTCGCGCAGCGCGCCCGACTCCATCTCGATCTGCTCCGACAAGAGGGACAGGTCGTCCGCCGCGAAGCGCCGGGCCCGGTCGCGGGCCGCCCACCGCAGGGAGTCCGCGGCCTTGATGATCTGCGCCGCGCGCTCGCGCAGGTCAGGGAGGAGCTCGGCGGTGCGTCGCCGGTCGGGCTCCTGCTCCAGCCGCTTCAGCTCACCGTCGAGCTCGTGCCCGTGCGCGCTCAGCTGCTCGAACAGCCCGAGGGACTCCCGCAGCGAGGCGTCCACCTGGACCCCGTCGGCCAGCGCCTGCTGGGTGGCGCGCATCGAGGTCCGCAGGTCCAGCCGTACCTGTGCCAGCGCCCCCACCACTCCGACCTGGCCGAAGCTCTTGGCCCGCAGCGTGGTGTCCTCGACCGTGCGCCGCGCCTGGACGACCGTGCGCTCCACACCCCGCTTTGCCGCTCCCACCGCCTTGACCGTGAGGTACGCGCCGAGGCCGACGACAGCCAGCAGCATCAGCGCGAAGATGATCAACGCGACCTCCATGACGGCCCCTTTCCCCAAGCGTCGGCTCTTCTCCTCCACGGTAAACGCCGCGGGCAGGCCAGGGGTTCCAATCGAACCCCCAACCTGCCCGTACGGGATTCCCCCTATCCGGGGGCGCGCCCTCAGATGACGATGTTCACCAGCTTCGGCGCGCGCACGATCACCTTGCGGATCTCCGCGCCGCCCAGCGCCGCCACGACACCCCCATCGTTCACGGCCAGCTGCTCCAGCTCCGCCTCGGAGATCGTCGGCGACACCTCCAGCCGCGCCTTGACCTTGCCCTTGACCTGCACCACGCAGGTCACGCTCTCGTCCACGACGTATGCCGGGTCCGCGACCGGGAAGTCCTGGTGGACGACCGACTCGCTGTGGCCCAGGCGGTGCCACAGCTCCTCCGCGATGTGCGGGGCCAGCGGGGCGACCAGCAGCACCAGGGCCTCGGCGACCGAGCGCTCCAGCGGGCGGCCGGCCTTCGTCAGCGCGTTGTTCAGCTCGGTGATCTTCGCGATGGCGGTGTTGAAGCGCAGGCCCGCCAGGTCGGCGCCGGCGCCGTCGATCGCCTTGTGCAGCGCGCGCAGCGTGGCTTCGTCCGGCTCGCCGTCGACGACGGTGACGGCGCCCGTCTCCTCGTCCACGATGTTGCGCCACAGGCGCTGCAGCAGCCGGTACTGGCCCACCACGGCCCGGGTGTCCCACGGACGGGAGACGTCCAGCGGACCCATCGCCATCTCGTACAGGCGCAGGGTGTCCGCGCCGTACTCCTCGCAGATCTCGTCGGGCGTGACGGCGTTCTTCAGGGACTTGCCCATCTTGCCCAGCTCGCGCTTGACCGGCTCGCCCTCGAAGAAGAACTTGCCGTCGCGCTCCTCGATCTCGGTGGCCGTGACCGGGAAGCCGCGCTCGTCGCGGTAGACGTAGGCCTGGATCATGCCCTGGTTGAACAGCTTGTGGAACGGCTCGACCGAGGAGACGTGGCCCAGGTCGAACAGGACCTTGGACCAGAAGCGGGCGTACAGCAGGTGCAGCACCGCGTGCTCCGCACCGCCCACGTACAGGTCGACACCGCCGTGCGGGGCGCCCTCGCGGGGGCCCATCCAGTACTGCTCGATCTCCGGGTCCACCAGGGCCGAGGAGTTGTTCGGGTCCAGGTAGCGCAGCTCGTACCAGCAGGAACCGGCCCAGTTGGGCATGGTGTTGGTCTCGCGGCGGAAGGAGCGCACGCCCCGGCCGTCGCCCAGGTCCAGCTCCACGTTCACCCACTCGCCGTTGCGCGACAGCGGGGTCTCCGGCTTCGACGCGGCGTCGTCCGGCTCGAAGGTGCGCGGCGAGTAGTCCTCGACCTCCGGCAGCTCCAGCGGCAGCATCGACTCGGGCAGCGAGTGTGCGACGCCGTCCTCGTCGTAGACGATCGGGAAGGGCTCGCCCCAGTACCGCTGGCGGCTGAACAGCCAGTCGCGCAGGCGGAAGTTGACGGTGCCCTCGCCGATACCGCGCTCGGTCAGCCAGTCGGTGATCGCGGCCTTCGCCTCGGCGACGCCCAGGCCGTCCAGGGCGATGCCCTCGCCCGTCGAGTTGACCAGCTTCGCGTCGTAGGAGACGAAGGCGTCGTCCCACTCGGCCGGGTCGGTGCCGCGCCCGTCCGACGGCTCCACGACACAGCGCATCGGCAGCTCGAAAGCGCGCGCGAACTCGAAGTCGCGGCCGTCGTGCGCCGGGACGGCCATGATCGCGCCGGTGCCGTAGCCCATCAGCACGTAGTCGGCGATGAAGACCGGGACCTTGTCGCCGCTGACCGGGTTGATCGCGTACTCGCCGGTGAAGACACCGGTCTTGTCCTTGGCCTCGGCCTGCCGCTCGACGTCCGACTTCGAGGCGGCCTGCTTGCGGTAGGCGCTGACGGCCTCGGCCGGCGTGGCGTGCCCGCCGGTCCAGATGTCGTGGGTGCCCTCGGGCCAGGCGGCCGGGATGAACTTCTCGACCAGCGGGTGCTCGGGCGCCAGCACCATGTAGGTGGCGCCGAACAGGGTGTCCGGACGGGTGGTGAAGACGGTGATGGCCTCGTCGCCCAGCGCGAAGTCGACACGCGCGCCCTCGCTGCGGCCGATCCAGTTCCGCTGCTGCAGCTTGATGGCCTCGGGCCAGTCCAGCGCGTCCAGGTCGTCGATCAGCCGGTCGGCGTAGGCGGTGATCCGCATGTTCCACTGGCTCAGCCGGGACTTGAAGACGGGGAAGTTGCCGCGCTCGGAACGGCCGTCGGCGGTGACCTCCTCGTTGGCCAGTACGGTGCCCAGCCCGGGGCACCAGTTCACCGGCGCGTCCGATGAGTACGCCAGGCGGTACTCGTTCAGTACGTCGGCCCGCTCGGCCGCGGTCAGATCGGCCCAGGCGCGGCCACCGGAGACCTCACGGGAGCCGTCCTCGAAGGAGGCGACCAGCTCGGTGATCGGGCGGGCCGTCTTCGCGTCGGCGTCGTACCAGGAGTTGTAGATCTGCAGGAAGATCCACTGGGTCCACTTGTAGTAGTCCGGGTCGATCGTGGCGAACGACCGGCGCTTGTCGTGGCCCAGGCCCAGCCGGCGCAGCTGGACCTTCATGTTCTCGATGTTGGCCTCGGTCGAGACGCGCGGGTGCGTGCCGGTCTGCACGGCGTACTGCTCGGCCGGCAGGCCGAAGGCGTCGAAGCCCAGGGTGTGCAGGACGTTGTGGCCGGTCATCCGCTGGTGGCGGGCGAAGACGTCGGTGGCGATGTACCCGAGCGGGTGACCGACGTGCAGGCCCGCACCGGACGGGTACGGGAACATGTCCATGATGAACTTCTTGGGCCGCGCGACCACCGCGGGGTCCCCGGCCAGGTCACCGGTCGGATTCGGGGCCTCGTACGTGCCCTGCTCGTCCCAGACGTCCTGCCAGCGTGCCTCGATGTCGGCGGCCATGGCGGCCGTGTAGCGGTGCGCCTCGGCCGCCTCGGGGGCCGGGGTGTTCGTCTCGCTCATGATTTCTGAAGCTCCATCGATCGTCTCTGCCGTCTCTGCCTGCCCAAACGAAAAAACCCCTCGCACAGGAGGGGGCGCCGCGCCGGGTCCGACCATCTCGAAGGGTCGGCACTGATCAGCGCGGCTCGGTAAGCAGAAGGCGTACGGCACGCATGGCGTCAGGGTACCGCAGCGGCCCCTTCCGACGCTCGGCCGTTCCACCCGTCGACACGGCGTCCGACGGACAGGGGACAGGGGACAACGAGAAGCGGGCCACCCGATCCGGGTGGCCCGCTTCTTCACTGTGGAGCTAAGGAGAATTGAACTCCTGACCTCCTGCATGCCATGCAGGCGCTCTACCAACTGAGCTATAGCCCCTTGTTGTGCTTGCCGCTTCGGTTTCCCTTGCCGGTTCCCCTTGGCGACGTCCCAAACATTACACGGTCATGGCCCTGGTCCAAAAATCGGTTTCCACCGACCAGAGGCCATGTCCGATTTGAGTCAACTTGTCACGCTCGCGCGAACTGGTAGAACCGCTTGAGCGTGCAGTGCTCGTCGAGCAGCCGCCCGTAGATCGGCTCCCCTTCCAGCTCACGGTACGTCTCGATCGGGTCGCCTTTTATGATCAGCGCCCGAGCGCATTCCTCGCACCAGTACTGGTAGTCGGGGTTGACCGGGTCCATGTCCCGCACGATCGGCGTGCCGTTGTTGCACCAGTCGCACCGGCGCCGGTGTGCACCCATCCGTCAGCGACTCCCTCCCGCGTCGGGCCGTCGTCTCCCCCTCCGGCGGTCACGATTCTGCCATGCCGGTGCGGGCCAGGTCAGCAAACGCAAAGGGTACAAAAGCAAGGATCCCGCCCCCTGTTGGGGACGGGATCCTGATTGTGGAGCTAAGGAGAATTGAACTCCTGACCTCCTGCATGCCATGCAGGCGCTCTACCAACTGAGCTATAGCCCCGCTCTCCGCCGCGCTCCCCCCGTCTCCGGTGTTCTGCGCTGCGAACAAGAAGAACTCTAGCCTGGGACCGGCCGGAAAGTGAAATCCGGGTGGCAGCCCCGCCGGGGAGCGGCAGAAGGCCGCTCAGTCGTCGTCGCCGAGCACCGGTTCCGGCAGCGTGCCGGCGTTGTGCTCCAGCAGGCGCCAGCCGCGCGCGCCCTCGCCGAGGACGGACCAGCAGCAGTTGGAGAGCCCGCCAAGACCCTCCCAGTCGTACGCGTCCAGGCCCAGCAGGCGCCCGATCGTCGTACGGATGGTGCCGCCGTGGCTGACGACGACGAGGGTGCCGGACCGCGGCAGCCGGGCGACGTGTTCCAGCACCACCGGGGCGGCGCGGTCGGCGACCTCGGTCTCCAGCTCACCGCCGCCGCGGCGGACCGGTTCGCCGCGCTTCCACGCCGAGTACTGCTCGCCGTACTTCTCGAGAATCTCGTCGTGGGTGAGGCCCTGCCACTCGCCGGCGTACGTCTCGCGCAGCGCCGCGTCGTGCGACACCGTCAGCCCCGTGAGGGCCGCCAACTCGGCAGCCGTGGCGGAGGCGCGCCGCAGGTCGGAGGCCACGATGGCATCCGGCTTCAGCGAGGCGAGCAACCGCGCGGAGCGGCGCGCCTGCGCCACGCCCGCTTCGGTCAGCTCGATGTCCGTGGAGCCCTGGAAGCGTCGCTCCAGGTTCCACGAGGTCTGGCCGTGCCGCCAGAGGACGATCTTCCTGCCGGACTTGCCCGAGGTGGTCGCGCTCAGAACAGATCACCGTCCAGTTCGTCGTCGCCCGCCGCCTCGCGCAGCTTGGCGTGCTCCTCGGCCTTGCCGATGGTGAGCTTGGCGTCCTCGGGGAGCTCGATCTCGGGGCAGTCCTTCCACAGGCGCTCCAGCGCGTAGAAGACACGCTCCTCGCTGTGCTGGACGTGGACGACGATGTCGACGTAGTCGAGCAGGATCCAGCGGGCGTCGCGGTCGCCCTCGCGGCGCACCGGCTTGGCGCCGAGCTCCTTGAGCAGGCGCTCCTCGATCTCGTCGACGATCGACTTGACCTGGCGGTCGTTGGGCGCCGAGGCGAGCAGGAAGGCGTCGGTGATCGACAGCACGTCGCTGACGTCGTACGCGATGATGTCGTGCGCGAGCCGGTCGGCCGCGGCCTGGGCGGCGGCGGTGATGAGCTCGATGGAGCGGTCCGTGGCGGTCACTGGCCATGCTTTCGGGTTGGCGGGCAGATCCTTACAAGGGTCTCATGTACCGCCGACGCCGCCCGCGCGCAGCGTCGCGCGCGGGCGAATGCCTCCCTCGGAACCGCTCCGGAGCCCGGTCAGGACGCCTTGTAGTCCTTGCCCAGGGTCACCACGATCTCCGCGTTCACCGTGTTCTCGCCCTTCTTCACGGCCGTCTCGGGCAGGCCCAGCGTCTTGGCGACCTCGATCGCGCGGTCCCGCTGCGCGTCGTCCTGGTAGGTGATCTGCGAGGTGGCCACGGTCTTGTCGGCCTTGCCGCCGTCGACGAAGGTGTAGCCGCCGTTCATCAGCGCCGCCTTGGCCGCGACCTGCGTCTTCTCGTCGCCGCCGGTGGCGTCCTTGAGTCCGACGCGCGGGGCCGCACCCGGCTGCGCCGCCGCGCCGGAGCCGCCCAGCACCTCCTTGACGACCGACTTGTTCGCGTCGTCCGTGAGCGCGCCGTCCGCCTTCACCGTGAGGAGGTCCGTGCGGTAGGCACCCACCTTGGCGTGCGCGCCGAGCCGGGACAGCAGGGCGCCGAGGGTCTGCGCGTTCAGGGCCGGATCGAGGATCTGGCCGATGCTCTCGACGGTCACGGCCGCCGCCTTCGGGTCGCTCGGAACCTTGCGCAGCACCGCCTGGAGCACCTTGCCCACGCGTTCCAGCTGCTTGGCCTCCGGTTCGCCCGGCCCGCGGAAGGTGGCGTACGCCACGGCCATCGGGCCGCTCAGGCTCTGCTTCTGGCCCTGGGCCACGGCCGGGGTCTTGGCCGCGTCGTCGGCCGGGACCGCGGTGTCGGTGTCGACCTCGATGCCGCCGACCAGCTCGACCAGGTTCTCCAGGAAGGGGGTGTCCAGGCGCCAGGTGCCGCCGATGTGGGTGCCGAGCACGGAGTCGAGGGCCTCGCGGGTGCCGAGGCCTCCGTCCTCGACCGACTTGCCGAGTCCCGTCGCCGTGCCGTCCTGGCCGGTGATGGCCAGGGCGTTCGGCAGCAGGACAGTGGCGCCCTGCTTGGTGGTGACGTTGTCGACGAGCAGGGCCGAGGAGGTGCCGCCCTTCTTGGTGTTGTGCAGGTGGACGACGATCATGTCGCGCTTCTGCGCGGCGGCGTCGGCGGTCGCGCCGGTCTTCTTGTCGCCGGGGCCGTCGAGGAAGGGCAGTTTGCCCGCGTACCAGAGGTATCCGAGGCCGCCGACGGCGAACAGGGCGAGGACGACGATCAGTGCCACGACCCGGTTCCGGCCGCGGCGACGGGCCTCCTCGCGGCGTTCGGTGCGACTCTCGGTGAATTTGAGCCAGTCGATGACGTCCTCGGAGTCCTCGTCCGGCTGGTCGATGAACGCGAACATCTCTGTGCGGTAGTCCCGGCCCGCCGCGCGCTCGTCGTCGTGCTCCTCGCCGCGCGCGCCGCCACCCTCACCGTTCGGTCGGCGCGGCTCGGGCACCTGGGCCGCCGGGCGCTCGACGGCCGGGGCCGGGGCCTCCGCGGGCTCCGGGGCGGTCTGCTGCGGGATCCACTGCTGGGTCTGCTGCGTGTCGTACCCGTAGGCGGGCGCCTGGGTGTACTCCTGCTGCCCGTATTCCTGGGCGGCCGGCTGCTGCGGGTAGTACTGCTGCTGCGGCTGCTGTCCGTAGCCCTGGGAGTCGTACCCGTACTGCTGCTGTTCGTACTGCTGCTGCCCGTACTGCTGCGGGGCGGGCTGGGCGGGCGCCTGGCCGTACACCGGCCGCCCGTACGCGTCGTAGCCGACGAGCTGCTGCTCCTGGGCGGCATACGGGTCGTACGGATCCTGTCGGTCGTTCACCGCGGGGCCCCTCTCTCCGGAAGCTCAGGCTCCTCGGTACAGCTCACGCTTGTCGATGTAGCGCACGACGCCGTCCGGCACCAAGTACCAGACAGGATCCCCCTGGGCCACCCTCGCACGGCAGTCGGTGGACGAGATCGCGAGCGCGGGCACCTCCACCAGGGAGACACCGCCCTCCGGGAGCCCGTCGTCGGTGAGCACGTGGCCCGGCCGGGTGACTCCGATGAAGTGGGAGAGCGAGAAGAGCTCTTCGGCGTTCCGCCAGGTCAGGATCTGCGCGAGTGCGTCGGCACCGGTGATGAAGAAGAGATCGGCGTCGTCGTTCTGCGCCTTCAGGTCCCGCAGGGTGTCGATCGTGTACGTCGGCCCGCCGCGGTCGATGTCGATGCGGCTCACCGAGAACTGTGGGTTCGAGGCGGTGGCGATGACCGTCATCAGGTAACGGTCCTCGGCCGGCGACACGGCCCGCTGCGACTTCTGCCACGGCTCGCCGGTCGGCACGAACATCACCTCGTCGAGGTGGAAAAGGGCGGCCACCTCGCTGGCGGCCACCAGGTGTCCGTGATGGATCGGGTCGAACGTCCCGCCCATCACGCCGAGCCGGCGCTTGACCGGGCCGGTAGGCACTTCCTGCTCTCCCATGAGCGCAGAGCCTACTGGCCCGGCGGACGCGGCGTTCCCGCCGGGTTCGGCGGGCTCGGCGGGTTCAGCGGTCGCGGTTCAGGCGCGTGGTGACCCACAGCATCAGCATCAGGATGACGAAGGCACCGCCGCCGGTCAGGTACGGGTTCAGGCTGTCGTGGTTGCCGCCGTGCTGCTCGGCCCCCTCCGAGGCGAGGACGACCAGGTTGTGGGCGGTGGTGGAGAGGCTCATCAGGCAGATACCTATCGAGTCGGGGAGCGAGCGGAGACTTCGCTCACATCGTATGCGGGGGCCTGGGGCACGCTCACGCCGACTCAGGCGTTGGAGAGGATAGACGCAGGGTCGAGCAGGTCCATCAGGGGAGGGCGCTATGACGGAAACAGGGTTCGAGAAGGCACCGGCGAGGGATCGCAGGCGGTTCCCCGGCATTTCGTCGCGGGCGTACGAGCATCCGGCCGACCGCTCGGCGCTGGTGGCACTGCGCAAGCTGAGCGGCTTCGACACGGTGTTCAAGGCCCTGAGCGGGCTGCTCCCGGAGCGGAGCCTGCGGCTGATCTTCCTGTCGGAGTCGGTGCGGGTGGGCGAGACGCAGTTCCCGCACCTGTACGCGATGCTGCGCGACGCCTGCTACATCCTGGACCTGGAGAAGGTCCCGCAGATGTACGTGCAGCAGGACCCGAACCCCAACGCCATGTGCATCGGGCTGGACGAGCCGATCATCGTGGTGACCACGGGCCTCGTCGAGCTGCTCGACGAGGAGGAGATGCGGGCGGTGGTGGGCCACGAGGTGGGCCACGCGCTGTCGGGGCACGCCGTCTACCGCACGATCCTGCTGTTCCTGACCAACCTGGCGATGAAGGTCGCGTGGATCCCGCTGGGCAATGTGGCGATCATGACGATCGTGACGGCGCTGCGGGAGTGGTTCCGCAAGTCGGAGCTCTCGGCCGACCGGGCCGGGCTGCTGGTCGGACAGGACGTACAGGCCTCGATGCGGGGTCTGATGAAGATCGCGGGCGGCAACCACCTCCACGAGATGAACGTGGACGCCTTCCTGGCCCAGGCCGAGGAGTACGAGTCGAGCGGCGATCTGCGCGACTCCGTGCTGAAGATCCTGAACCTGCTGCCCCGGACGCACCCCTTCACCACGGTGCGGGCGGCCGAGCTGAAGAAGTGGTCCGAGAGCCGCGACCACCAGCGGATCATGGACGGCCACTACCCGCGGCGGGACGAGGACAAGGACACCTCGGTGACCGACTCCTTCCGGCAGTCCGCCGCGCACTACGCCGACTCGGTACGCACCAGCAAGGACCCGCTGATGAAGCTGGTGGGCGACATCGCGGGCGGTGCGGGCGACCTGGGCGGCAAGCTCCGCGACAAGTTCACGGGAGCCGCCGGGGCGGGAGCCGGATCCGGCACCGCGGCGCAGGACAAGGGTGGAGCTACGGAGCAGGGCTGACGGGAGCGGCCTGCGGGGGCGAGGGCGGCGTCGCGGACTCGGCCGCGGGTGGCGTCACGGGCGGCGGCGTGGGCGATGCCAGGACGCCGCACAGCCCGGCCGTGCGCCGCGGCCGGCCGCTGGCGTACGGGTCGCTCGCGGCCGGGCCCACCGTGGTCGGACCGGCGCCGGCCAGGAGTGGGTGGAAGGCCCCGGCCGGATCGGCGGAGCAGTCCTGCGGCCCGGCCATCACGTAGGCCGAGGCCAGCTCCAGGCGGCGGGCCGTCAGGTCGTCCCGGTCGAAGCGCAGCCGGAGCTCGCGCCGGACGGTGAACAGCGAGGCGCCGTCGGCCGCCGCCGGGGATCCGGTGGCGGGCCGTACGGCGTAGACGAAGGTGTGGTCGGTGGTGACCTCCAGCATGTCCGGGGCCACCTCCTCGACGGCGAGCGTGCCGCTCACCCGGACCCGGGAATCGGCCACGACGGCACCGGCCGGGTCGAAGCGGACCAGCCAGCCGGTGGCCGCGTGCCGGCCGTCTCCGGAGGGCGAGGTCATGCTCCGGTCGAACTGCGCCAGCTGGTCGGGGTCGAGCAGGACCCGGACCGGGCGGGAGGCCGCTCCGGTGAGAATGTCGGGGTCCAGCGAGGACTGCACCAGGTAGTCCTTGGCGATGGACAGCGCGGCGACGACCTGGGCTTCGGTGAAGTGGTGGGTGCGGTGCACGGCGGGCAGGGCGATGCCGGCCGCTCCGACGCGGTAGTCGGCGGCGGGGCTCTGCGCGTACAGCTCGGCGGGGCGGCCGCCGGGCACGTCGGTGGTCGGCGCGAGCGGCACCACGGTGCTGGTGAGCGCCTGGGCGGGCCCGCCGGCCGGAGGCAGGTAGGGGTTGCGCAGCCCCATGTAGACGGCGGCGGCGAAGGCCGTGGCGATGAGCAGCACGAGCAGCATGCCCTGTCGTGCGCCCCGGCCGGGGGTGCTGGTCCGGGCCGCGGAGCCGCCGCCGGACCAGATGGAGCGGCTGCGGACGGCACGGGCGTGTTCGCCCATGCGTTCCTCCGCGGAGTACTCCTGGAGCCGGGCAGCCCGGACGAAGTCCTCGTCGAACACCACCGAGCGGTACTCGTCCGACCGGAAGTCGTCCGATCGGAAGTCGTCATCGCCCCCGCCCATGCCCTCGGGGGTGCTGTTGGGTGGATCTCCTGGCACGGCCATCGCTTCTCCCCGCTGTCCCCGCTTCAGAGAAGCCCCCAGCTCCAACGTACGGGAACGGGGTCGTACCTTCAGGGTTGGCGAACGGAGGGGTACGTAAACGCGCCGACGCCGGTGACTTCACCCCTGGGGGTGCTGGCGGGCGCCGGAGCGGGGTCCGCCTCGCCCGAGGCACTGCGGTAGACGGCGCTGAACGCGAGCGCGACCATGCCGAGCCCCATCACGAAGGCGAGTACCCAGGCGACGGGGCGCAGCCACGGTGCGCGGCCGCGGTAGGGGCGCAGACTGCCGCCGTAGGCCCCGTACGGGCCGTCCGGGTATCCGTAGGCGCGGTCGTGGTCCCAGCCGTGGTCGTCGTCGTACCCGTCGGGGTGGCCGTACGCGTAGCCGTCGTAGTCGTCGTCGCCCGTCCAGCCGCCGGCCACGGCGCGGGCGGCTTCGGCCTCCGCGCGCGCTCGGTCCGCCGCCCGCTGGCGCTCGGCGGCGCTGGGTTCATGGATCTCGGCGTTCCGGACGAAGTCCTCGTCGAACACCACGGAGGCGAAGTCGTGATCCGCGCCTCCGCGGTTGTCTGCATCGTCTTCGGGGGTCCCGTCGTCCGGGAACGGCTTGCCCCCCACGTCGTCCGGCACAGGGACAGCCTAGACCTGGGGGGCCTCCTTGGGCAGGGTGTGCGCCGAATTTCGGCCACACCGCGCTCAGGGCTTCACTACCGAACGTGACCGTCGCCGGTGACGATGTACTTGGTGGAGGTCAGCTCGGGAAGACCCATCGGCCCCCTGGCGTGCAGCTTCTGGGTGGAGATTCCGATCTCCGCACCGAAGCCGAACTGACCACCGTCCGTGAACCGAGTGGATGCATTCACGGCGACCGTGGTCGAGTCGACCAGCTGGGTGAAGCGGCGCGCGGCGGCCTGCGAGGTGGTGACGATCGCCTCGGTGTGGCCGGAGGTCCAGCGGCGGATGTGGGTGACGGCGTCGTCGAGGGAGTCCACGACTCCGGCGGCGATGTCGTAGGACAGGTACTCGGCGGCCCAGTCCTCGTCCGTGGCGGGCAGGGCGGTCACCTTGCCGCCTTCCGCGGCGGCGAGGACCCGGGCGTCGCCGTGGACGGTGACGCCGGCCTCGGCGAGGGCGTCGAGGGCGCGCGGCAGGAAGGCGTCGGCGATGTCACGGTGGACGAGGAGGGTCTCGGCGGAGTTGCACACCGAGGGCCGCTGGGCCTTGGAGTTGATGAGGATGTCCACCGCCATGTCCAGGTCGGCCTGGGCGTCGACGTAGACGTGGCAGTTGCCGGTACCGGTCTCGATGACCGGGACGGTGGATTCCTCGACCACGGTCCTGATGAGCGAGGCTCCGCCGCGCGGGATGAGTACGTCGACGAGTCCGCGGGCGCGCATCAGCTCACGGACGGAGTCGCGGGACTCGCCGGGGACGAGCTGGATCGCGTCGGCGGGCAGGCCCACGCTCTCGACGGCGTCCCGCAGGATGGCGACGAGCGCGGTGTTGGAGGAGTAGGCGGAGGAACTGCCGCGCAGGAGTACCGCGTTGCCGGACTTGAGGCAGAGCGCGGCGGCGTCGACGGTGACGTTGGGGCGGGCCTCGTAGATGATGCCGACGACGCCGAGCGGGACGCGGATCTGTCGGAGGTCGATGCCGTTGGGGAGGGTGTTGCCGCGCACGACCTCGCCGACGGGGTCGGGGAGGGCGGCGACGTCGCGGACGTCCGAGGCGATGGCGGCGACCCGCTCCGGGGTCAGGGTGAGGCGGTCGATGACGGTCTCGCTGGTGCCGGCGGCACGGGCCTTGTCCGTGTCCACGGCGTTGGCGGCGATGATCTCGTCCGTACGGGCCTCCAGCGCGTCCGCGATCGCCAGCAGGGCGGTGTCCTTGGTGGACCGCGGGAGTGGGGCGATGGCGGCGGCGGCGGTACGGGACCGGTGCGCGGTGGCGAGGACGGGCGAGGTGGCGGCATCGAGCGAGGTCATGCCGCCCAGGGTAGTCCCCGGCGGGGGCGTGGCCGTGGGGGTTTCCACCCCGCGAGACGGCCTCCGGCCGGGTCGGCGGGGTGGGCGTCGGCGGGGTGGGCGTCGGCGGGGTGGGCGTCGGCGGGGTGGGCGTCGGCGGGGTCTGCGGGGTGGGGCCGGGGCTGCGCCCCGGGCCCCGGGTGGTCGGCACCGGTCCGTGGCGGGTGCGGGCGCAGGATCGGGGCTCCGCCCCGGACCCTGGTCCTCGAGCGCCGGAGGGGCTGGAAGCTCCCGCGGCTCCGCCCCGGACCCGCGCCTCGAACGCCGACGGGGCTGAAAACGGGCCGCCCGGCCGGTCAGTAGGGGTGGACGCCTACCGGGTGGGCCGGGGGTGGGCCGTAGCCTTCTGCCACGCGCTGGTGGTAGGTGGCACGGTCGATGACCTCCAGGCCCACGATCTCCCAGGGCGGGAGCTTCGCCGAGGAGCGGTGTTCGCCCCACAGGCGCAGGGCGACGGCCGCCGCGTCGTGGAGGTCCCGGGCCTCTTCCCAGTAGCGGATCTCCGCATGGTCGTCGGCGTACCGGCTGGTCAGCAGGAACGGGTGGTCGTGGGCCAGTTGCTCCAGCCCGCGCCGGACCTCGGACAGCGGGGCCGGCTTGCCGGAGACGCTCAGGGTCACGTGCCACAGACGTGACGCGTGATCCTGCTCCTCCCCGCCACCGCCGCCGTCACCGTCCCCTGTGCCGACGCTGGTCAGCGCTCGTCTCACCAGCCGCCTCCTGTCTCCGCCACGCGGGTCCGCCCGCCCCTCACAGTTGACCAGTCCCCGAGCCGCCGCGCTCCGCTTTTGCCGAACCTCAGCCCTCCAGCAGGACCAGATCGTCCCGGTGGACGACCTCCCGCTCGTACGCGGGTCCGAGTTCCCGCGCGAGCTCGCGAGTGGAGCGGCCCAGGAGCTGCGGCAGCTCCTTGGCGTCGAAGTTGACGAGGCCCCGGGCGACGGCGCGGCCGTCCGCGGAGCGCAGTTCCACCGGGTCCCCGGCGACGAAGTCGCCCTCGACCGCCGCGATCCCGGCGGGGAGCAGCGAGCTGCCGCGCTCGGTGACCGCGCGGACGGCGCCGTCGTCCAGGACCAGGTGCCCCTGCGGGGTCGAGGCGTGCTGGAGCCAGAGCAGGCGGTCCGCCGAGCGGCGCCCGGTGGCGTGGAACAGCGTGCCGGTGCCCCGCCCGGCGAGGGCGTCGGCGGCCTGGCTCGCGGAGGTGAGCACCACGGGGATCCCGGCGGCGGCGGCGATCCGGGCCGCCTCGACCTTGGTGACCATGCCGCCGGTGCCGACGCCCGCCTTGCCCGCGCTGCCGATGGAGACGTGGGCGATGTCCTCGGGCCCGCGGACCTCTTCGATGCGCGTGGTGCCGGGCTGGGACGGGTCGCCGTCGTAGAGGCCGTCCACGTCCGAGAGGAGGACGAGGAGGTCGGCGCGGACGAGGTGGGCGACGAGGGCCGCCAGCCGGTCGTTGTCGCCGAAGCGGATCTCGTCCGTGGCGACGGTGTCGTTCTCGTTGACGACGGGCAGGGCGCCCATGGTCAGGAGCTGGTCCAGCGTCCGGAACGCGTTGCGGTAGTGGGCCCGGCGGCTGGTGTCGTCGGTGGTGAGGAGCACTTGGCCGACGCGGACGCCGTACCGGGCGAAGGAGGCGGTGTAGCGGGCGACGAGCAGGCCCTGCCCGACGCTCGCCGCGGCCTGCTGACGGGCCAGGTCCTTGGGGCGCCGGCGCAGGCCGAGCGGGGAGAGTCCGGCGGCGATGGCTCCGCTGGAGACGAGGACGATCTCCTTCTCGCCTCCGCTGCGGGCCTTGGCGAGGACGTCGACGAGCGCGTCCACCCGGTCGGCGTCGAGTCCGCCGGCCGCCGTGGTCAGGGAGGAGGAGCCGACCTTGACCACGATCCTGCGGGCGTCCACGACACCTTGCCTAGCCGCTGACACGTCTGTCCCCTTGCCCCTTGCCGAAATGCCTGTTGCCGAGATCCCTGCCGTCTCAATCTACGGGGTGGGCAGGCGGGGCTGCTCGGGGGTTTCAGACCCTGGACGAGGACCCCGCCGAGGACCCCGCCGAGGACCCTGCGGAGGACTCCGCCGCGGATCCCGTGGACGACCCCGCCGCGGGCCCCGCCGCGACCGGAGGGGTCGCCTGCGCCCGGGCGGCACCCGGGACGAGGATCTTGCGGGAGAGCAGGAAGGTGAACGGGATGGCCACGACCGCCGCGACCAGCGGGGCGATCCGGGTGTCCATGCCGGCCCAGGTCACCAGCGCGTAGAGGCCGACCGACTGGATCACGAAGTTGGTGATGTTCGTCAGGGGGAAGAGGAAGAACTTCTTCCAGGTCGGCCTGGTCCGGTAGGTGAAGTAGGTGTTCATGAAGAACGAGCCGACCATCGCCAGCACGAAGGCGAGCGAGTAGGCGGCGAAGTACGGCATCCACGGGTGCAGGAGCAGGTAGATGACGAAGAAGGTGCCGGTGTTGACCCCGCCCACGAGGGCGAATCTGAACACCTGGCCGAGCTGTTCCTTGCGGCTCATCGGGCGCTGCGCTCCACGATCGTAGGCTCTGCGACCGGGGCCGCCGGCCGGTCATCGGTCCGCGGGAGCGGCTGTGCTCCGTGCGATTCCTTCACCAGGAAGTGCGGCCTGCGCTTGGCTTCGTAGTAGATGCGGCCGATGTACTCGCCGATCAGGCCCAGCATGATCAACTGTACGCCGCCGAGGCCCGTGATGATGGCCACAAGGGTGACGTAGCCCGGGGACTCGACGCCGTTGGTGATCGCCATGATCGTGATCCACAGGGCGTACAGACCGGTCAGGGCGACCAGCGACACGCCGAACCAGATCCCGATCCGCAGCGGCCTGTTGTTGAAGGAGATCAGGCCGTCCATGCCGTAGTTCAGCAGGGCGCCGAACTTCCACTTCGTCTCGCCGGCCTCGCGCTGCGCGTTGCGGTAGTCGAAGTGGACGGTGTCGAAGCCGATCCAGGAGAACAGGCCCTTGGAGAAGCGGTTGTACTCCGGCAGTGACAGCAGGGCGTCCACGGCCGGGCGCGAGAGCATGCGGAAGTCGCCGACGCCGTCGGTCAGCTCCACGTCGACCCAGCGGTTGACCCCCCGGTAGTAGAGGGTGCTGAGGGCGGAACGGAGTTTCTTGTCACCCTCGCGCGTGCGGCGGGCGATGATCTGGTCGTGTCCCTGCCGGTAGTGCTCCAGCATGGTCGCGATGAGTTCCGGCGGGTGCTGGAGGTCCGCGTCCATGATCACCACGGCGTCGCCCGTGGCCTCGCGCAGGCCGGCGAGCATGCCGGCCTCCTTGCCGAAGTTCCGGCTGAAGGAGACGTAGCGGGTCCGGTCGCCGTGTTCGGCAGCGATCTTCCGGAGCTTGTCGAGGGTGCCGTCGCGGCTTCCGTCGTCGACGTAGCAGACCTCGTACTCGACGGGGAGGGCGTCCAGGACCCTCCGGATCTCCACGTCGAAGCTGTCGATGACGGCCTCTTCGTTGTAGCAAGGGACAACTACGGACAGCTTCGTCATGAACACTTCCTGCTGGATCCGAACGGGTGATTGTCGGCGGCCGGACCCACCTCTCACCTCTTCCTTAGAAGTATGCACGGCGAGGGTCGGACGGGCGTCGGGCTGCCGGAGTCGAGGGCGGCACACGGTAGCGTGGACGAGATAAGCGGAATCAGCTCAACGTAACGAAACGAAGGGATCGAGGTGCACGTGCCCGACGTCTCCGTGGTCGTCATCGTCTACAACGACGCAGAGCGTCTGCCGACAGCAGTCCGGTCGGTTCTGGACCAAACCCTGCACAGCGTCGAAGTCGTGATCGTCGACGACTGCAGCAAGGACCGCTCGTACGCGGTCGCCCAGGAACTGGAATCCGCACATCCGGGGAGGGTGCGCGCCTTCCAGCTGCCGGAGAACAGCGGTGGCTGCGGTGCGCCCCGCAACCACGGCATCCAGCAGGCCACCGGAACGTACGTGATGTTCCTCGACAGCGACGACGTGCTGGAACGCAACGCCTGCCGGAACATGCTGGACGCCGCCGAGCGGACCGGATCCGACCTGGTCTCGGGCATGTGCGTACGCGTGCACCTCGACAACCGGTGGGGCAAGACCACCGAGTGGTACCCCTGGATCTACTCGCGCACGCGCACCCTGGAGTCGATCACCGAGTACCCCGACCTGCTGGTCTACGACACCCTCTCCACGAACAAGTGCTACCGGCGCGCGTTCCTGCTGGAGCAGGGCCTCCAGTTCCCGGTCGGCATCCACTACGAGGACCTGCTGTTCTCCGCGCAGGCCTACGTGGCCGCCCGCCGCATCACGCTGATCCCGAACCACGTCTACTTCTGGAACGTGGTCGAGAAGGCCGCGGCCCTGTCGATCAGCAACCGGCGCCACGAGATCGCGAACTTCGTCCACCGGATGGAGATCCACCGCCGCGTCGACGCCCTCCTGGCCGAAAAGGGCCACACGGACATCAAGTCGGCGAAGGACGCCAAGTTCCTCAAGCACGACCTGGTGCTGCACCTGCGTGACCTGCCGCTGCTGAGCGACGAGTACCGCCAGGAGTTCGCCCGCCTCGCCAACGGCTACCTCGCGGGGATCGACCCGGCCGCGTACGAGAACGTCACCTACCTCCAGGCGATCTGCGCCTACCTGCTGGGCAAGGAGGACTGGGACAACCTGCTCCCGGCCGCCGACGCCATGACCAACAAGGGCCGGCTCACCTCCCCGCTCGCCGAGCGCGACGGCCGCGTCTACTGGTGCGCGCAGCACATCGACGGTCCCGACGCCGACGAGGCCCGCCGGATACTGGACGTCACCGAGCAGGCCTTCCACACCACGCCGCTCACCTCGCTCACCCTGGGCAACCGCCTCACCTCCTACGAGGACGACGGCCGGGGCACGGTCACCATGTCCGGCTCCGTCGTGAACCCGCTGGGCCGGATCCCGGCCGACGCGGACCTGAAGGCCACGCTCGAATTCCGGGCCCGCCGGCAGATCGGCGTACGGTCCTTCAGCTTCCCGGTGGAAACCGTCCGCCACACCGGTGACACGATCGAGTGGACCGGTACCGCCGACGTCGCGAGCACCGTCCGCCCCCTCGGCATCATCGACGCCGTCTGGGACGTCCGCCTCAAGCTGACCGCGGGCGGCGACCGGATCATCACCCGTGTCGCGATCGGCGGGGTCGACCTGGAGTCGGCGACGCCGCTGCGCGTGCGCCCGCGGCTGACCCGGCTGGTCTCCGACCGCTTCGGGCCCCAGATGACCAAGAAGGGCAACCTCAGCTACGTGCTGAGCGCCGAGGGCGCCGCCGCCGTCCGCACCCAGTCGCTGATCAACAACGCCATACAGGGCAAGGCGGCCGGCGTGGTCAAGCGGGGCCTGCGCAAGGCACTGCGGGCCCGCCGCAACATCGGCTCCGGCGAGCAGAAGGTGAAGATCTACCACGAGGTCTTCTCGAAGCTGCCGATCAAGAAGGGCACGGTCGTCTTCGAGAGCCACATGGGCAAGCAGTACAGCGACAGCCCGAAGGCGATCTACGAGGAGCTCGTCCGCCAAGGCGCGCCGTTCGAGGCCATCTGGTCCTACGCGGGCGCCAAGCCCACCGGCTTCCCCAAGGAGGCCACCCTGGTCAGGCGCTGGGGCTGGCAGTACCTGCGCGCCCTCGCCCAGGCCGAGTACTGGGTCGACAACCAGGGCTTCCCGCTGGCGCTCGCCAAGCGCCCGGGGACCACGTACATCCAGACGTGGCACGGTTCGGCGCTCAAGCGGATGGGCTTCCACGAGCCCCGCACCAAGGCGCAGGGCCGCGCCGGCCAGGCCCGCTTCCAGGCGGCCGTCGACCGCTTCGACCACTTCCTGATCCGCTCCGAGCACGACACCCGGACCCTCGCCAAGGGCTTCCGGCTGCGGGACGAGGTGCTGCTGCGCACGGGTTACCCGCGCAACGACGCCCTCGTCGAGGCGCACCGGACCGAGTCGAACAGTGGTGAGCGGGTCCGCGGGCCCCTGGCGGGCGAGCTCGGCATCGACCCGGACAAGAAGGTGCTGCTGTACGCGCCGACCTTCCGGGCGGCCGCGGACGGCTCGGTGGAGGGCTTCACCTTCCCCTTCGACGTGGAGGAGTTCGCGGACCGGCTCGGCGACCGCTTCACGCTGCTGGTGCGGACCCACTACCTCAACAGCGTCTCGCTGCCGCCGTCCGTGGCGGGCCGGGTCATCGACGTGTCCCGCCACCACGACATCACCCCGCTGCTGGCCCTCGCCGACGGTCTGATCACCGACTACTCGTCCGTGATGTTCGACTACGCGGTCCTGGACCGGCCGATGCTGTTCTTCGCGTACGACTACGAGAAGTACGCCACCGACATCCGCGGCACGTACTTCGACCTGAAGGAGAAGGCTCCGGGCCCGGTGGTGGCGACGGCGGACGAGCTGCTGCAGGCGCTCGCCGCCTTCGAGGAGGCGGACGTCAAGTACGCCCAGGCACGGCAGCGTTTCCTCGCCGAGTTCGGCGAGTACGACCGTGGGGACGCGGCCCGCCAGATCGTCGAGAAGTTCTTCACCAGGAGCGGCAAGTGAACCAGCAGACCGTCGCTCCGGGCGGCCGTGACATCTTCATCGTCTCCAACAACGTCGACGAGATCGGCGGCGTGACCACCTGGTCGCACCAGATGGCCCGGCAGTTCACCGACCGCGGCCACCGGGTGCACATCGTGGGCATCGCCCCGGTCGCCGACGACATCCGGCAGAAGCTCCCGCAGGGCCTGCCGTACGAGACGACCACGCTCTACGCGGCACACCCGCCGTCGGCCCGCCGGCTGCGCGGGATCAAGGGCAGGCTGAACGCGCCCGAGCGGCGCCGCCAGGCGGCCCGGCGGGCGCAGATGCGGGCCAAGGCCGAGCAGCTGAGCGAACTGCTGCGGGCGGCCCGGCCGGGCGGCGTCGTCATCGTCACCCAGGTCTGGGCGATGGAGTGGGTGGCGCTCGCCGACACCAAGGGGCTCACCGTCATCGGGATGAGCCACGAGTCGTTCGAGGCCAGTCAGAAGTCCACCCGCGGGGAGCGGGTCCGCCGCTTCTACCCGCAGGTCGACCGGCTGCTGGTGCTGACCGCCGAGGACGCGGACCTGTGGATCCGGGCGGGCATGGAGAACGTGGGGAGCATGCCGAACCCGCTGCCCTTCATGCCCGACTCCCCCGCGCCGCGCACGGAGAAGGTCGTGGCGTGCGTCGGCCGCCTCGCCTTCGAGAAGGGTGTCGACCTGCTGCTCGACACCTGGGCGGACGTCGCGCCGCACCACCCCGACTGGACCCTGCGGATCTACGGGGCGGGCGCGGAGGAGGCGACGCTGAAGGCGCACTGCACCTCACTGGGCCTGGACGACTCCGTGGAGTGGATGGGCAGCACCGACGACGTGCTGGGCGCCCTGCGCGGCGCCTCGGTCTTCGCGCAGGCCTCACGGGCCGAGGGCTTCCCGATCACCCTGCTGGAGGCGATGGCGGCGGGCGTGCCGGCGGCCGCCTTCGACTGCGCGCCGGGCGTGCGGGAGATCGTCGAGCACGGCGAGGACGGACTGCTGGCCCGGCTGGGCAACACGATGGAGCTGGCCGGGCACCTGCGGGTGCTGATGTCCGACCGTGACCTGCGCGACCGGCTCGGGGACAACGCCTTCCGCTCGGTGCAGCGGTACTCCAGCGCCGAGATCACCGACCGGTGGGAAGAGCTGTTCTCCTTCCTGGAGCGCTGACCCCGGCCGCCACGCGCAGATGTGGAGCAGCCCGCCCCGGACGTGTCCGGGGCGGGCTGCTCCACATACTGGCGCGCCGTGGGGCGTCTTCGACCGGTCAGGGCTTGTGGACGTCCCGGTGGGCGTCCTTGCGGGCCACCTTGTTGGCCTCCCAGCCCGCCCACGCGGAGACGACCATCTCCTGGACGTCGTGCCGGGCCTGCCAGCCCAGCTCTCTGGTGATCCGGTCGGCGGACGCCACGACCTTCGCCGGGTCGCCGGGGCGACGCGGGCTGATCACGGGGGCGATGTCGTGCCCGGTGTTCTTGTTCAGCAGCTCGACCATCTCGGCGACGGAAACGCCCTCGCCCCGCCCGATGTTGACGGTGAGGTCCTTGTAATCTCCGGCCGCGGCCCACTCGGCGAGCTTGCGGGCGGCCGCCACGTGGGCCTCCGCGAGGTCCTCCACGTGGATGTAGTCGCGGATGCAGGTGCCGTCCGGGGTCGGGTAGTCGTCACCGAAGATCTTGGCGCCCTGGCCGGCGTCGTACCGCTCGAAGACCATCGGGACCAGGTTGAAGACGCCGGTGTCGGCGAGCTCGGGCACCGCCGCGCCCGCGACGTTGAAGTAGCGCAGGCAGGCGGTGGAGATGCCGTGCGCCTTGCCCGCGGCGCGCACCAGCCACTCCCCGGCCAGCTTGGTCTCGCCGTAGGGGCTCAGCGGCTTGCACGGGGTGTCCTCGGTCACCAGGTCCACGTCGGGCATGCCGTAGACGGAGGCGGAGGAGGAGAAGAGGAAGTTGCGGATGCCCGCGTCGGCCACGGCCTGGAGCAGGACCGAAAGGCCCTGCACGTTCTCCTGGTAGTAGTACATCGGCTTCTCGACGGACTCGCCGACCTGCTTCTTGCCCGCCAGGTGCACCACGCCGGTGATCTTGTGCGCGCGGATGACCTTCTCCAGGTCCAGCCGGTCCAGGACGGAGCCGACCACCAGCGGGACGCCCTCCGGTACGCGGTCCTCGTCGCCCGTGGAGAGGTCGTCGAAGACGACGACCTCCTCCCCCGCGAGCCGCATCGCGCGGACGACGTGCGCGCCGATGTATCCGGCGCCACCGGTGATCAGAAACGTCATGTTCTCTCCTTGGTCCTGTCCGACTTCGGGATGAAGAGTGCGGCGGGTGAAGGTCTCCGGCCGGGGCACCCGCCCGGCGGGCCTCAGCCCGTCCCCCGGCCCGCCCGGGCCCGGTCGAGGCGGTTGCGTACGAGGTACAGCGCGCCCTCTGCGCCCGGCGCGAGGCGCAGCGCGAGTGCGCCGGCCCCCGTCCGGTAGGGCTGCGCCAGCAGCACACCGTACCGGCTGCTGGGCAGGGCCCGACGGCGAAGCAGTCGGCCCCGGGGGCGCAAGGAGGTGAGCACCGAGCTCTCGTCGGCACACCGCACGCCCACCCCGACGTTCCACGCCTGCATCCTGCGCAGCCCTTGGCGGCGGCCCGTGACGGCGAGGTCCGCGAGCCGGAACGGCAGTACGGCGACCCAACCGCCCTCGGCGTCGGGGTGCAGCTCGACCGGCTGCGCGAGGACGGCGGCGCCTCCCGCACGGGGTACGAAGCTCAGCTGCGCGGTGACGGGCCCGGCCTCGGCGAGGCGCCCGTACAGGTCGTGCACGCGGATCCGGACGGCGGAGCGGCCGGCCGGTTCCGCGTCGACGGTGACGGGCAACTCGCCGACCGGCAGCCCGGTCAGGCCGTCCAGCTCGACCGGCAGTTCCTCGCTCCACACCGGAGCTCCGGTGGGACCGGTCGCGTACGGGGGCAGCAGCCGCGGCGGTTCGGCGGCCAGTCGGGTGAGCCGCTCGACGTCGGCGGGCGGGGTCGCGGTGGCGCGCAGCAGGGACACGATCCAGCGGGCGTGGGCCGCGGCGGACTCGACGTCGGCCTCGGGGAAGGTGTCGACGTACTCGCGGGTCAGCGTCCACCACGCGGCCTGGTACTCGGGGTCCTGGCCGAGCTCGCGCAGGTACATGCGCAGGTCGTACTCCAGGAACTTCACCCGGCAGGCGCTGCCCAGCACCGGGGAGGCCTCCGCGAGGATCCCGGCGGCCGTGCGGTGGGCCTCGATGCGGGAGCGCCAGTTCCCGACGTCCTTGCGGTCCAGGGAGATCGACACCTGGGCGGCGCTGCGGCGCACGTGCCACACGTAGACGAGGTCGCCGGTGACGGCGATGCGGGGGGCCGCGGCAAGCACGCGGGCGGTGAAGACGAAGTCCTCGTAGATGAACCGGCCGTCGGGGAAGCGCAGGCCGTGCTCCTGGAGGAAGGAGCGCGCGTACAGCTTGTTGACGCAGAGGGTGTCGCGGACGAGATCGGGCCGGTCCACCGGCCGCTCGATCACCTCGCCCGGGGTGTGCAGACCGGGCATCCACGGCACGTCGTGGTGCAGGGGCAGCTCGCGCCGTACCGCCGCGCCGACCGTGACCGGGGCGCCGTGCTCCTCGGCGGTGCGCACCAAGGCGTCGGCGGCCCCCGGAGGCAGGATGTCGTCGCTGTCGAGGAAGAGCACGTACCGTCCGGAAGCGGCCGCGATCCCGTCGTTGCGCGGGGTGCCGCACCCCCCGCTGTTCTCCGTCCGGTGCACGACCTTGAGGCGGGGGTGGACGGCGGCCAGGTCGTCCAGCACCCGCGCGGTGCCGTCGGACGAGGCGTCGTTCACCGCGATGACCTCGGTGACCACCGGCCCCTGGGCGAGGGCCGAGGAAACGGCCTCGCCCACGAGCTCGGCGTCGTTGTACGCGATGACCACGACGGAAACCGTGGGGAGGTTGCTGCTGTTCACCCGGAAGATCCTAGGCGACCCACATAAAGGCGCCTTCAAACCTTCCGGGCACACGTCCCTCGGGAGGGGCTCAGAACGGCTTGAATTCGTCGTACTCCTGCTGCGCGGAGTCCCCGCGCTTGGCGTCCTTCTCCTTGCGGCGCGTCGTGGCCGGGCGCGGAGCCTCCAGACGGTGGTCCTCGCCGCGGCGGCCCAGCATCTCGGCGCCGGCCATCATGGTCGGCTCCCAGTCGAAGACGACCGCATTCTCGTCGGAGCCGATGGCCACGCCGTCACCGGCGCGGGCGCCGGCCTTCTTGAGCGCGTCCTCGACACCGAGGCGGTTGAGGCGGTCGGCCAGGTAGCCGACGGCCTCGTCGTTGTTGAAGTCGGTCTGGCGGACCCAGCGCTCCGGCTTCTCGCCGCGCACCTGGTAGACGTCCTCGACCTCGTCGTAGGTGACGGTGAAGCCGGCGTCGTCCACGGCCTTCGGGCGGATGACGATACGGGTCGCCTCCTCCTTCGGCTTGCGGGCGCGGGCCTTGGCGATGACCTCGGCGAGGAAGTAGGAGAGCTCCTTCAGACCCGTACGGGCGACCGCGGAGACCTCGAAGACCTTGTAGCCGCGGGCCTCCAGGTCCGGGCGGACCATGTCGGCGAGCTCCTGGCCGTCCGGGATGTCGACCTTGTTGAGGACGACGAGACGCGGGCGCTTCTCCAGGCCGCCGCCGTAGAGCTTGAGTTCCTCCTCGATGACGTCGAGGTCGGCGATCGGATCGCGGTCGGACTCCAGGGTGGCGGTGTCCAGGACGTGCACGAGCACCGAGCAGCGCTCGACGTGACGCAGGAACTCCAGACCCAGGCCACGGCCCTGGCTGGCGCCGGGGATCAGGCCGGGGACGTCGGCGATCGTGTAGACGGTCGAGCCGGCCGTGACGACGCCCAGGTTCGGGACGAGGGTGGTGAAGGGGTAGTCCGCGATCTTCGGCTTGGCCGAGGAGAGCACCGAGATCAGCGAGGACTTGCCGGCGCTCGGGAAGCCGACCAGCGCCACGTCGGCGACGGTCTTGAGCTCCAGCACGATGTCGCCGGTGGTGCCGGGTACGCCGAGGAGGGCGAAGCCGGGGGCCTTGCGGCGGGCGGAGGAGAGCGCGGCGTTGCCGAGACCGCCACGGCCGCCCTCGGCGGCCACGTAGGTGGTGCCCTGGCCGACGAGGTCGGCGAGGACGTTGCCCTCCTTGTCGAGGACGACGGTGCCGTCCGGCACGGGCAGGACCAGGTCCTGGCCGTCCTTGCCGGAGCGGTTGCCGCCCTCGCCGGGCTTGCCGTTGGTGGCCTTGCGGTGGGGGCTGTGGTGGTAGTCCAGCAGGGTGGTGATCGCCTGCTCCACCACCAGGATGACGTCGCCGCCACGGCCGCCGTTGCCGCCGTCGGGGCCGCCCAGCGGCTTGAACTTCTCCCGGTGAACGGAGGCGCAGCCGTGGCCCCCGTTACCCGCGGCGACATGCAGCTCGACGCGGTCCACGAAGGTGGTCATGGGTGTTCCTCCAGATACATACGGGAATGTCCCGGGCAGGCCTTGCTGCCCATTAAACGTGTCTATGTGACAACGCGCCGAGGGCGGACCTCTCTTCCCGGCTTGCGCCGGGAAGAGCTGAGATCCGCCCTCGGGAAGTTACGAACGCTCGATCAGCCGAAGCTGGATCAGGCGGCCGGAACGATGTTGACGACCTTGCGGCCACGGTGCGTGCCGAACTGGACCGAACCGGCCAGCAGCGCGAACAGCGTGTCGTCGCCACCACGACCGACACCCGAACCCGGGTGGAAGTGGGTGCCGCGCTGGCGGACGAGGATCTCGCCGGCGGAAACGACCTGACCGCCGAAGCGCTTCACGCCGAGCCGCTGGGCATTGGAGTCGCGCCCGTTCCGGGTGGACGATGCGCCCTTCTTGTGTGCCATGTCTCAGTCCCTCTTACTTCGCAGCCGCGGGGATACCGGTGACCTTGATCGCCGTGTACTGCTGGCGGTGACCCTGGCGACGGCGGTAGCCGGTCTTGTTCTTGTAGCGCAGGATGTCGATCTTGGCGCCCTTGTGGTGGTCCACAATCTCGGCCGTGACCTTGATGCCGGCCAGGACCCACGGGTCGCTGGTCACGGCGTCGCCGTCGACAACGAGCAGGGTCGAGAGCTCGACCGTGTCGCCAACCTTGGCAGTGGAAATCTTGTCAACCTCAACGATGTCGCCGACAGCAACCTTGTGCTGGCGACCACCGCTGCGCACGATGGCGTACACGCGGATCTCTCTCTCACTCGGGGCGGATACTCCTGAAGCCAGCCGCTCAGGCAAGCTCCACCTCAAGGGCGGAACCGCACTGATCCGGATTGGACGAGCGGCCTCTCGCGCCCGACGCTTGCGCGGAGGAACGTGAGGAAGGTGCTCAGGAGCGCGGCACGCACTGGACGTCAAACGCCCGAGCATGCCGACGGTCTAGGTTACGGGGCCGGTTCCGGAGGGTCAAACCGGGCCCGTACGGCCGTGGGGGGGGGGGGGGGGGGGGGGGGCGCCGGCGGGGGGGGGGGGGGCGGGGCGGGGGGCGGCGGGGGGGGGGGGGGGGGGCGGCGGGCGGCGCGGGGGGGGGCCCCCCCCGGGC